>JANPJD010000021.1:0-19208 GCA_031425325.1 Rhodobacterales bacterium
GCCATTGTAGCCTTCGATGTTGCGAACGCCCATGCGGCTCATCTTGCGGTAGCGCTCTTCCATCTCGCCCACGACCCATTTGAGGGCGACGACCGCCTTCTTCGGGTCCGTCACAACCGGCGAAAGCAGGTGCGGGATGCCGTCATAGACGCTGAGTTCCAGCATCTTTGGGTCGATCATGATCAGGCGGCATTCTTCGGGCGTCAGCTTGTAGAGCAGCGACAGGATCATCGTGTTGATCGCGACCGACTTGCCCGACCCGGTGGTGCCTGCAATCAGCAGGTGGGGCATCTTGGCAAGGTTTGCGACCACTGGATCGCCGCCGATGTCCTTGCCGAGTGCCAGCGGCAGCCGCATCGTGCTGTCGCCGAAATCGCGCGCCGACAGGATCTCTCGCAGCACGACCTTCTCGCGGTGCACGTTGGGCAACTCGATCCCGATCACAGTGCGGCCCGGCACGGTCGAGACGCGCGCCGAGAGCGCGGACATGCTGCGCGCGATGTCGTCCGCAAGACCGATGACGCGGCTCGCCTTCAGGCCCGGCGCGGGCTCGAGTTCGTACATCGTCACGACCGGGCCGGGGCGGACGCTCGTGATCTCGCCCTTTACGCCGTAGTCATCGAGCACCGATTCCAGCATCCGGGCATTCTCTTCCAGTGCCTCGTGGCTCAGGTGCTGGGTGCGGACGGTGGGCGGCGGCGACAGAAGCGACAGGGGCGGCACTTCGTAAACGGCCAGCTGATCCTCGAAGCGAAGCCGGGGCTGCGCCTCCTGCACGGCCTGGCGCGACGGAAGCGGGCTGCGCTTTGCAACGGGTTGCACGACCTTTCGGGCTTCCGCAGCGGGGCTGCCTGCGGTTCGCGGCAACGCGGGGTCGTCGACCGACAACTCTTCCAGGTCGTCGAAGTCGGACAGATCGTCGTCGAGCAGATCGTTGGGAAGGCTGGCGACAAGCGGCTGCGCCTGCGGGACGATCTTTCGCGCGACCACCGGCGGCTCCATCCGGGGCGGCACAGGGGCCTGCGCGGGCAAGCGGGCACGCGACAGGATCGCGTCGCTGATGCGGCTGCGGATGCGCTCTTCGCTCGGCGCTTGGTCCCATTCGGCGCGGTCGGCCAGCACCGGCTCGACAAGTTCGGGCTCGGGCGCGCGACGCAGAAGGCCAGGCACGCGCGCCAGAAGACCGATGGGGCGAAGCGGCGCCGCCACGGCAGGAACGGCTGCGACCGCGGCACCCCGACCGGGCATGGGCCGCGCATCTGCCCGCAGGGCGCCCGTCGGCACGGGCGGCGCACCGTCCTGCCCATGCCGAAGCCGCGAAACCCAGCCGGGCGCCGGTTCGAACTCGTCCGCGACCGGGGCCGACGACAGCGCCGCCTCGCGCCGCTCGGCCTGACGGGCACGGGCCGCTTGCGCCGCGCGCGAGGCCCCCGCCGCGCCCTTGCCAAGCAGTTCGGCCAGGGCGGCGTAGGTCATCACGACGCTGACCAGAAGGAACCGCACGATCCGGCGCAGTTCGTCCCGCTCGAAGCCCATCACGAAGAGGCCCATGAGAACGACGGCGATACCCGACGCCACCGAAAGCACCTTGAGGCCCGCGCCCGCCCCAAATGGCAGAAGCCCCAGCAGCGCGCCGACGATTGTATCGCCAAAGAGGCCGCCCAGACCGAAGGTATGGGTCCAGGTCACGTCCGGCACATGTGTGGCGGCAAAGACTGATGCCAGCGCGATGGCGATCACTGCGAAGATCAGCCGACCCAGCGCCCGCTCTTCGCCCCTATGGGTCACGAACCGCACACCCCAGGCGAGCAGGATCAGCGGGATGCCCCAGGCCCCCTTGCCGCAGATGATGATCAAGGTCGAGGCAGCTGCCGCCCCCGCCCGGCCCATCGCGTTCTGCGCGGGCTCGTCGGTCGCGACCATCCAGCCGGGGTCCGTCGGCGTGTAGGTCCAAAGCATCATGGCCGAGCAGAAGGCGACGGCCACAAGCACCAGCCCCAGCAGTTCCATGCCGCGACGCTCGAGCATCGCCTGCACATTCTGATCGAGCAGGGGGTCGCGTCGCCGCGCCTGATAGGAAGCCATGCCTGTCCGTCCCTTACGCATAAAGGCTGTCGCGAAGCCGCGTCAGTCCTGTTCTTGTCTCGTCCCGCGGGGCCACCAAGGCCACGCGAATGTATCCCGCACCCGGATTTTCGCCGCCGACGTCGCGCGAGAGGTAGGCCCCCGGAAGGACACCCACGCCCGCGTCGCGCCACAGCTTTACCGCAGCCGCCTCGCCATCCTCGACCGGCAACCACAGGAAGAAGCCGCCATCCGGCAGGCTGAACCCCTGCACGCCACCAAGGATGTCAGCCGCATCCTCGAACTTCTGGTGGTAGAGGGCGCGGCTTTCCTCGACATGAGCTTCGTCCTGCCAGCACCGCTCGGCCACCGCCTGCAATGGCAAAGGCAAGGGTGCACCCGCGAAGTTGCGAAGTTTACGCATCGCGGCGATGCCATTGGCACCGCCCGCAACAAACCCTGAACGAAGCCCCGGCAGGTTCGACCGCTTGGACAGCGAATGAAATACGAATGCCCGTTCAGGATCGGCTTTGGTCGCGGCCGCCACCTGCAAAAGCCCTGGCGGAGGGGCGGTCCTCCACACCTCGGCATAGCATTCATCTGCAAGCACGACAAAATCATGCCGCTCGGCGAGCGACAGAAGTCCCGCGAGGTAGTCGGCCGAGGCAACCGCGCCCTGCGGGTTCGCCGGAGAGCAGATGTAGACCAGCGCGGTCCGATCGAGGATGGCCGGATCGACGCGATCAAAGTCAGGCAGGAAGCCGCCCGAACAGACCGCGGGCACATAAACCGGCTCGGCCTGCACGGCGAGGGCGGCGATGGCGTAAACCTGATAGAACGGGTTCGGCATGAGGATGACGGGCGTCTGCCCGCGCTTTTGCTCGGGGCAAAGCGCGATGGCCGCATTGAACAAGCCCTCGCGCGTCCCGTTCAGCGCAAGCACCCGCTCGGGGCCGATGTCCACCCCGTAGCGGCGCTTCAGCCAGCCGGTGATCGCGGCAAGAAGGGCGGGAGAGCCATCATTCGGCGGATAGACCCCGAAACCGCTCGTCGCTTCGGCCAGAACGTCGCGCACGAAGCCGGGCATCGGATGCTTCGGCTCGCCGATGGTCATGGCAATAGGATCGCCGCCCGCGGGATGCGGGTCCAGAAGGGCCCGCAAGCGCGGGAATGCGTATTCTGGCAGGTTCGAAAACCGCTCGGGAAACGCCATTGCTGCCTCATGACCGGGATCGTGCCGTCCCGTGTGCGGCGACAATAGCCCGGCTTGCCGCACCGGTCCAGCCAAACGCTTGCTGTCCCGGCACCCGCGACGGAAAGTTGTGGCTTTTTCGCCCTTTGCTTAACCCAGGGCCTGTTCGGCCGCCGAAGCCAGACGCAACAAGGCCCGGTCCCCGAAGGCCGGCCCCATCAGGCTGATGCCGCAGGACGGCTCGCCTGCAGGCAGCGTGATCGCGCAGAGGCCCAGCAGATTGCCGATCCGCGTGTTGCGAAGCGCCGCAAGGTTTTCCGAGACGTAATAGGCCTCGTCCGTCATCAGCCGTGCCGCGTCGGGCGGCAGGATCGGCGAGGTCGGAAGGATCACGGCATCCGCACCCGCAACGCGCCGCGCCCACGTCTCTCGCAACGCGCGCAGACGCCGCCAGCCCGCGACATAGTCGGACGCCGTGTAGGCCGCACCCGACCTGAACCGATTCAGGATGGGGGCGAACATCCGCTCGGGGGTCGCCTCGATCCGGTCCCGCCAGATCGCATAGGCCTCGGCGGTGAACAGCATCGAGGACAGATGCATCGCCTCTTCGACTTCGGGCGCGACCAGGGGTTCGATCACTGCGCCTGCGCGTTCCAGCCGGGCGACGGAGCGGTCGAACGCCGTCTGCGGCAAGTCGCGCACCCCGTCGAGCGCCACGGTCTCAAGTACCAGAAGACGGGCGCCGCGCAGGCTCGCGCCATGCAGGTCGGCTGCGGCAGAACCTTGCAGCACGCCCAAAAGCAAGGCGCAGTCCTCAACCGTGCGCGCGAGCGGACCGATCGTGTCGAGGGTCTCGCACAACGGAACGGTGCCGGTCAGAGGCAAGAGCCCGTGGGTCGTCTTGAGCCCCACGAGGTCGTTCCAGGCGGCAGGCGTGCGGACCGAACCGCCCGTGTCCGACCCGATGGCCGCAGGCACAAGCCCGAACGCCACCGAAGCCGCCGCCCCCGAGGACGAGCCACCCGCGACCGCATCTGGGTCGTTGACCGAGGGCGGCGTCGCCGTCACCGGGTTCAGGCCGAGGCCCGAGAAGGCAAGCTCGGACATATGCGTCTTGCCGATACAGACGAGGCCCGCCTGTGTGGCAGAGGTCAGCACTTCGGCGTCCCGGTCGGGCGTGCGTCCTTTGAGCAGGGCAGAACCCGCCTCAGTGATCGTTCCGGCCGTATCGAACAAATCCTTCCAACTGATCCCAACGCCGTCGAGCAGACCACGGCGCAGGCCCGCCTTGGCCCGGCCCGCCGCAGCCATCGCCTCGGCCCTGGCACGGGCGGGCGTCAGCCGCGCGAAGATGCGCTCGGCGAGGGGATGTGCCTGGATGGCGTCAAGTTGTGCCTCAAGGAGTTCGACCGGATGAACCTTCCCCGCGCCGATCGCCCGCCCAAGCTCGCCCGCTGTCCGTCTGTCCATGCCACGCTCCTCGATGCACTGACGCTAGCGGCAGAGCGGCGCATGGACAATCCCGACGCCGGGGTCATATTGCCCGCCATGGACAGCGACATTCTTATCGTGGGCGGCGGGCTGAACGGGCCAGCGCTTGCCCTGGCGTTGGCACAGGCCGGGCTTTCGGCCACCGTCATCGACGCAAGGCCCGCACCGGCGCGCGGTGAGCGCGGGTTCGACGGGCGCGCCTACGCGCTGGCGATCGCTTCGCGGCGGTTGCTTGAGGTGCTCGGCATCTGGCGCGCGGTGGGCGACAAGGCGCAGCCGATCCTGCAGATCAAGGCCAGCGACGGACGGGCAGGCGAAGGGGCGGCTCCGTTCTTTCTGTCCTTCGACTCGGCCGAGCTGGAAGAAGGGCCGATGGGCCACCTCTTGGAAGACCGCTTCCTCTACGGGTCCCTGGTCGAGGCGATCCTGGCAGAGCCGCGCATCACCCTCCTGTCCGGCGAGCGCGTGGCGGCCCAGCAGACGGGGCCGGGGCAGGCGTCTGTAACGCTCGCCTCGGGCCGCATCTTGACAGGGCGTGTCCTGATCGGCTGCGACGGACGTCAGAGCGGGACGGCGGAACGCGCCGGGATCTCGCGCATCGGATGGGGGTATGGGCAGACCGCCCTCGTGACGGCCATCGAACACGCGCGGCCACATGGCGGCATCGCGCACCAGTTCTTCATGCCGGCAGGCCCATTGGCGATCCTGCCCCTGCCCGGCAACCGCTCGTCGATCGTGTGGAGCGAAGGCGACGAGGCCGCACGGGAGATCGGTGCGCTCGGCGATGCCGACTACCTGTCGATCCTGCAACCGCGCGTCGGCGATTTCCTTGGGCCTTTCTGCCTTGCGGGCGACCGCTTCAGCTACCCCCTGTCGCTCAGCCTCGCGTCAAGGTTCGTGGCGCAGCGTCTTGCATTGGTCGGCGATGCGGCACACGGGGTCCACCCAATTGGCGGCCAGGGGCTCAACCTCGGCTTTCGCGACGTGGCGGCGCTGGCGCAGGTGCTGATCGAGGCGGCGCGGCGCGGCGAGGATATCGGTGCGCCAGATGTGCTCGACCGCTATCAGGTCTGGCGGCGGTTCGACGCGACGGCGCTGGCCCTTGGCATGGACGGGGTGAACCGGCTGTTTTCCAACGACAACCCTATCCTTCGCCCGCTGCGTGACCTTGGCATGGGTCTTGTCAGTAGCGTGCCGGCGCTGCGGCGCGGTTTCATGCGGCAGGCTGCCGGGCTGTCTGGCAACCTGCCGCGCCTGTTGTCGGGCAAGCCGATCTAGTCGAGCGCACGCGCCTCACCGACGAGCATGATCGGGATGCCGCCCCGGATCGGAAAGGCCAGCCCCGCGGCCTTGGAGATCAACTCTTGCGCCTCGGCATCGTAGGCGAGCGTCGCCTGCGTGACAGGACAGACAAGCGCTTCGAGCATCCGGCGATCATGAAGCGGCGGGTGCTGGGCGTCGCTCACTGCATCATCTCTTCGCCGTTGCCGCCCCGCAGCGCGAACTCGATAAGCGTCACGAGTGTCTCGCGCCGCGTCGTCAGCGAGGGTGCCTCGAGCAAAGCCTGCTTGTCCTCGGGGGCAAAAGGACAAAGCATCGAAAGCGAGTTAATCAGCAACTCCTCATCCGCACCCTTCAGGCTGCCCCAGTCGGTCGACAGTTCCATCGCCTCGAAATAGCGGGACAGCGCGCTCATGAACATGTCCCGCCGGAAGCCTGTATCGGTTTCAGCCGCACCAAGGTCCCGCGCAAACGGGGCCCAGTCGACCTGACACCGCCGGTAGGGCGTAAAGCCCTGGACCTCTTGCAGTACCCGAAAGCGCGAGATGCCAGACAGGGTGATCATGTAGCGGCCATCTTCGGTTTCCGAGAAACCGGTCAGCCGCCCGGCGCAGCCGATGGCGTGCAGCCGCTTTTCGGCGGTCGCCGGCACCTCGCGCGGCTGGATCATTCCGATCAGCCGATGCCGGGTCTTCATCGCATCCTCGAGCATCTGCAGGTAGCGCGGCTCGAAGATGTGAAGCGGCAGCCTTGCGCGCGGCAGCAACAGGGCTCCCGGCAGGGGAAAGACCGGGATGGTGTCGGGAAGGTCGGCAGCTTTTATCATCACTTGCTACCTAGAACGCGCCTCGGTTCAGGCAAATATCATCGACGAGAGGCGGCGGCGGCCCTTGAGGACGATGGGGTCAGTCGGCTTCAGCGCTTCGAAGATGGTCATCAACTGCGTCTTGGCCGCGCCTTCGTTCCACTCACGATCCCGCCGGAACAGGTCAAGCAACTGCTCGACCGCCTCATCAACCTTGCCCGAGGCGTGCAGCGCGAGCGCGAGGTCGAAGCGGGCCTGATGGTCGTTCTCGTTCGCAGCAACAGCCGCGCGCAGCTCGGTCTCGGGACCGGCGTTCGCTGCCTGACGCGCAAGCTCGATCTGTGCGCGGGCGGCCTCGATCTCCTTCGTCTTGCCCATCTCGGGCGGGGCCGCGTCCGCAAGCGCCTGCGCCCGATCAAGCTCTCCAAGCGCGAGGTGGGCGCGGATCAGTCCCCCATAGGCGGGGGCATTGGCGGGATCTTCGCCAAGGATCGCAGCAAAGGTCTCGGCCGCATCGACGACCGCACCTTCGGCAAGCATCGCCTCGGCAGCCTCGATGGCCGCGGCCAGACCGCCGTCGCCCGCCATAGCGGCCACACGGTCGATGAACTTCTTGATCTCGGACCCCGGCAGCGCCCCTTGGAAACCATCCACCGCCTGCCCCTGCCAGAAGGCGTAAACCGTGGGGATCGACTGGATGCGAAGCTGCGCCGCAATCCGCTGGTTCTGGTCGATGTCGATCTTGGCGAGCCGTACCTTGCCGCCCGCTGCGCGCACTGCAGCCTCGATCAGCGGCGTCAGGGTCTTGCAGGGGCCGCACCAGGGTGCCCAGAAGTCGACGATCACCGGCACCGATGCGCTGGCGTCGATGACCTCGGTCATGAAGGTCGCCTCGGTCACATCCGTGACGAGGTCGTCGACCGGTGCAGCCGCAGGCTTCGTCTTGTCGCCAAAACCGAACATGGCTCGTCTCCCTCGGGTCAGGTTTGGGTTTATATGAGCGCCGCGCCCGAAAAGGCCAAGGGGGTTCAGAGGTCGAAGGTGGCAAACACCGGAACATGGTCCGAAGGCTGGTCCCAGCCTCGGGCCGGGCGCAGGATGCGGCTGGCATGTGCCGCGCCCACGATGTCCGGCGTTGCCCAGATGTGGTCGAGCCGCCGGCCCTTGTCGGCCGCCGCCCAGTCGGCCGCGCGATAAGACCACCAGCTATACAGAAGCCCGCTCGGGATGTCGGCGCGCGTGACGTCGATCCACCCCCCGGCCTCCTGCGCGGCCATGAGATGCTCGACCTCGATGGGCGTGTGACTGACGATCTTGAGCAGTTGCTTGTGACTCCAGACGTCGTCTTCGCGCGGGGCGATATTGAGGTCGCCGACAAGGATCGCGCGATGCGGTCGCTCCCACCGGAAATGATCGCGCATCTCGGTCAGGAAATCGAGCTTCTGGCCGAACTTCACGTTCTGCTCGCGGTCGGGGATGTCGCCCCCTGCCGGGACGTACACATTGTGGATCGTCACACCCGACTCGAGCCGGGCCGAGACATGGCGGGCATGGCCGAGACGGGCGAAGTCCATCTCGCCCGCATCCATAATGGGCAGCTTCGACAGGATCGCGACCCCGTTGTAGCCCTTTTGGCCGCGCGCCACGACATAACGGTAGCCAAGGTCCTGAAACATGCCCAAGGGAATGCTCTCGACCGGGCTTTTGCATTCCTGAAGGCAAAGGATGTCGGGGACTTCCTCGGCCAGAAGGCGCGCGACCAACCGTTCGCGCAATCTGATCGAGTTGATGTTCCAGGTTGCGATGGTGAAGGGCATGCGGCGACGTCCTGTCGGGGGGCGTCGCGACCCTAGGGCGGTGGCCGCTTCGGCTCAACCCCGGTCACCGCCAAAAAAGCGGCCGGGCGTTAGCCCGGCCAGGTCCAACAGGGAGGTTCGTCGCGCTCTTCCCCCAGCGCGACACGGGGATTCCGACGGTGCAATGCGCCAACACGCTCTTTGTTCCATTGGATTCTGGCAACAACGCGGCCGTCATGCAACCAGTCTGTAACCGCCGCTCTCCGTCACAAGCAGACGGGCGTTCGACGGATCGGGCTCGATCTTCTGGCGCAACCTGTAGATGTGTGTCTCGAGTGTATGCGTCGTCACGCCTGCATTGTATCCCCAGACCTCGTGCAGCAGCACATCACGGGCAACGACGCTCTGGCTGGCGCGATACAGGTACTTGAGGATATTGGTTTCTTTCTCGGTCAGACGGATCTTTCGCTCTTTCTCGTCGACCAGCATCTTTTGCGCCGGCTTGAAGGTGTAGTGGCCCAACTGGAAGACGGCGTCTTCCGACTGTTCGTGCTGACGAAGCTGGGCACGGATGCGCGCAAGCAACACTGGAAACTTGAATGGCTTGGTCACGTAGTCATTCGCGCCCGCGTCGAGGCCCAGGATCGTGTCCGCATCCGAATCATGACCCGTCAGCATCAGCACCGGGCACTTCACGCCGCCCTTCCGCATCCGGCGGCACAACTCTCGTCCATCGGTGTCCGGCAGGCCCACATCCAGGATCACCAGGTCGTAGTGCCCGGCTTTCGCCTTCTCCATCCCCTCGGCACCTGTTCCGGCCTCGAACACATCAAAGTCCTCGGTCATGACGAGTTGTTCGCTCAGCGCTTCTCGCAGGTCGTCGTCGTCGTCGACCAGCAGGATCTTGCGGAGGTTGGCCATGGGTCAGTCTCCTCTCGGTTCGTTTGGCAGATGCGGATGCGAGGGCGATGTGGCAAGTTTTGCGACATCTTTTCACGCGGACGTGTGTCCTTGCGGCGCAATGTTTCAAATCCGAAGCGCACGGACTAAAAGCGTCCGATACGCCTGCGAGTTCCCTCATGAGCCTTGGACCTTCCATCGTCGAGCGGCTGGCGCGTGCCCGTGCCGATCTTCGCATGGGCGTGCCGGTCGTCCTGACCGCCGAGGCGCGCTCTGCACTCATCGTTGCGGTCGAGACGCTGTCCGAAGAACGGCTGGCCTCGCTGCGCGCGATCGGCGAACCGGAACTCGCGATCACCGCGTGGCGCGCATCGACGCTCAAGGCGCGGACCTACGACAATGACCTTGCCCGCCTGGTGGTCCCTGCCTCGGCAGACCTGCGGTGGCTGCGCGCCGTGGCCGATCCGGCGGACGATCTGGACCACCCGCTGAAGGGTCCGCTGACAAGTCTGCGAGAGGGATCGCCCGACCTGCACCGCGCCGCCCTGTCGCTGGCGAAAAGCGCGCATGTCCTGCCCGCCGCCGTGGTCGTGCCGCTGACGGGCAGACTGGCAGATCCCGGCCTTGCCGACCTGACGCGCATTTCGCTGGCCGAGGCCGGCCCTGAACTGTCGCGGGCTTCGCCCTTGCATCCGGTGATCGCCGCCCGCGTGCCGATGGTCGCCTCGGAAAGCGGGCGCGTCCAGGTGTTCCGCCCCGAGGACGGCGGCCCCGAGCACTATGCGATCGAGATCGGCCGTCCCGACCGCGACGCGCCCGTCCTCGCCCGGCTGCACTCGGCCTGCTTCACGGGGGATGTCCTTGGCAGCCTCAAATGCGACTGCGGCCCGCAACTGCATGCCGCCCTGTCACAGATGGGGGCGGAGGGCGCGGGCGTGCTGCTGTACCTGAACCAGGAAGGGCGCGGCATCGGGCTTGCCAACAAGATCCGGGCCTATGCCTTGCAGGATCAGGGCTTCGACACGGTCGAGGCGAACCACCGCCTCGGCTTCGGCGATGACGAACGCGACTTCCGCATCGGGGCGGCCCTCTTGCGGACGCTCGGGTTTTCGGCGGTCCGTCTGATGACGAACAACCCCCGCAAGCTCGCGATGATGGAGACGCAAGGCATCCGCGTGACCGAGCGTGTGCCGCTGCATGTCGGGGCAAGTTCCTGGAACCGGGACTACCTTGCGACCAAGATCGCAAAGTCAGGGCATCTGCCGTGAGCCGCCACGACATCGTGGTTGGGCCATGGGGCGCGCAGTTCATGAACCGCCGCTTCCCCTGCGCCATCGGGCGCGGCGGTATCGCGCGGCGCAAGCGCGAGGGCGATGGCATCACCCCAGCAGGAGAGCATCATTTCGTCGGCATGCTCTATCGGCCCGACCGGCTGCCGGCGCATGTTCTGCCCGACTGGGCCATGCCGTTCGGTCCGTCGGACCTATGGTCCGACGATCCGCGTGACCCGGACTACAACCTGATGGTCCGCGCGCCGCACCCTTGGGGGCACGAGCGGCTGTCGCGGGCCGATCCGCTCTATGACCTCGTCCTGCTGACCGACTGGAACTGGCCGCGTGCGGTGCCGGGCGAGGGGTCGGCGATCTTCGTCCACACATGGCGCAAGCCACGGCACCCGACCGCGGGCTGCATCGCCTTCGCGCGGGCAGACTTGCTCTGGATCGCCCGCCGCATCCGCCACCAGACGCGCCTCATCGTACGCGCCTGAACCCTTTCCAAACCGCTTTGGGCACCGTAGCTTCGCCCTGTTGCAGGGGGGGTGTCATGGCAAGGTCGCCGTCGAGCGCGGATGACGAGATTTTCGATCTGCGCCACGCGCGCAGTGCGGATGACCTGTGGGGCATGACCGACCGGCTGTACGGCGCGCACCCCGACTATCCCGCATTCCGCAAGAAACTGCTTCAGGTGCTGCGCCGCGCCTGGGCCGTCCGCCCCGCCGACCTGAAGCGCCTCGACCTGCGGCGCGATCTGGAACCCGACTGGTTCCAGAGGACCGACATGGCGGGATACGTGTTCTACATCGACCGCTTCGCAGGCACCCTGCAGGGGATTCACGACCGGCTGGACTACCTTCAAGACCTTGGCGTCACCTATGTCCACCTGATGCCCTGCCTGAAGCCCCGTCCGGGCGAAAGCGACGGCGGCTATTCCGTCATGGACTACCGGGCGATCAACCCGGCCTATGGAACCATGGCAGAATTCGAGGCGCTGTCGGCCGCACTGCGCGCGCGGGGGATGAGCCTTTGCATCGACCTCGTGCTGAACCACACGGCCCGCGAACACGCTTGGGCCCATAAGGCCCGCAAGGGCGATCCGCGCTACGCCGATTACTACCTGATGTTCAATGACGACACCCTGCCCCGGCAATACGAAGAGACCTTGGTCGAGGTCTTTCCCGATACCGCGCCCGGCAACTTCACCTGGCAGCCCGACACCGGAAAGTGGGTCTGGACAACCTTCAACGCCCACCAGTGGGACCTCAACTGGGCCAATCCGCGCGTCTTCCTCGAGATCGTCGAGGTCATGCTCTACCTCGCCAATCGTGGCGTCGATGTCCTGCGCCTCGATGCGGTGGCCTTCATGTGGAAGCGGATGGGCACGCGCTGCCAGTCCGAGCCCGAGGTTCACATGATCCTGCGCGCCCTGCGCGCTGCCTGCCGCATCGCCTGCCCCGCCGTCATCCACCTCGAGGAGGCGATCGTCTCGCCGGCGGAAATGCTCCCTTACCTCGGGCGCGGCGAGCATGACGGGCGTGAGGGAAACCTCGCCTATCACAACAGCCTGATGGTGCAGTTCTGGTCTGCCCTCGCCACCCGCGACACGCGCCTGATGACGCATGTGCTGCGCTCGCACTTTCCGCTCGTGGTGAACAACGCGACCTATGCCACCTACATCCGCTGTCACGACGACATCGGCTGGGCGATCACCGACGAGGATGCGACGGCAGTGGGCGCAAGCGGGCCTGCACATCGCGGCTTCCTGTCGGACTTCTACGAAGGGGTGTTCCCGGGCAGTTTCGCGCAAGGTGCGCTGTTCCAGGTCAATCCCGTCACAGGCGACAAGCGCATATCGGGCAGCTTCGCCTCGCTCGCGGGGCTCGAGCGTGCTGCGACGACCGCCGAGGCCGATATGGCGGTACACCGCATCCTGATGGGTCACGCGCTGATTGCGTCTTACGGGGGCATCCCGCTTGTCTACATGGGCGACGAGATCGCGATGCTGAACGACCACGGCTACCTCGATCAGCCGGGATACGCGCATGACAGCCGATGGATTCACCGCCCCCGCATGGACTGGGCGGCGACCGAAGAGCGCGAGACGGCGGACACCCCGGCCGCGCGCGTCTTTCGCGGCGTCCGCCACATCCTCGGGCGGCGCAAGGCGACCCGCGCGCTGCATGGCGCGGTGCCGGTCGAGGTCGTCGAAAGTGGCGTACCGGGGGTTTTCGTGTTTCGGCGCGCCGCCCCGACGGGGACGCTTCTCGCCGTCTTCAACTTCACCGAAGGCTGGCTCGGCCTGCCGGTCGACTGGGTGCGGGCGCAGGGCGTCGTGCTGGTGCGGGACGAGTTGTCCGACACCGAGGTGACCCCGCAGGACGGCACCATCGCGCTGCCTCCCTACGCGCGGGTCTGGCTGACCTAGACGCGCGAGGCGTAATTGCGCTCTCCGAAGATCGCGCTGCCGACGCGGACATGGGTGGCCCCTGCTGCGACGGCGGCCTCGAAATCGCTGCTCATACCCATCGACAGGCCCGCAAGCCCGTTGCGCGCGGCAATCTCGGCTAGCATCGCGAAATGCGGTGCTGCGTCCTCGCCCTCGGGCGGGATGCACATCAGGCCCGCAAGCGGCAGGGCCAGTGCCCTGCAGGCGGCGACGAAGGCGTCGGCATCCGCGGGCAGGGCACCCGCCTTCTGCGGCTCGGACCCGGTGTTGACCTGCACGAACAGGGCGGGCGACCGCCCCCGGTCCTGGGCCAACCGCGCCAGCTTCTCGGCCAGCGAGGGGCGGTCGACCGTGTGGATCGCGTCGAAAACCTCGACCGCCTGCTTGGCCTTGTTCGTCTGAAGGGGACCGATCATGTGAACCTCGGTCGCTCCGAAGCGGGCCCGCAGGTCAGGCCACTTCGCTGCCGCCTCCTGCACATAGTTCTCGCCAAACAGACGGTGGCCCTGCTGCAGCACGGCCTCCACCCGGTCGAGGGGTTGGATCTTGGACACCGCGATCAGCTTGACAGAACCGGCGGCGCGACCGGCCCGCGCTTCGGCGGCCGCGAGTCGTGCAAGGATGTCGGATAGCGGCATGGGACCTCATTTGATGGCAAAGCATGACCAGGTATCGGTGGCCGCCGTTCTCGATAGTCGGGCGCTCGTGTCGAACACTCTTTTGTGGATTCTGCGGGCACAACCGGACAATGTAAACGAAGCGCCCTGCAAATCTCTTCTTCGCCGTCACCACGACGACCGGCCGCCTGTCAGACCAACGTCCGTTGCCCTCCAGAGTCCATACGCGCAGGAGAGACTGATGACCAAAGTGCATATCGGCACCGGGATCGCCTTTTGTCTTGCCGCGGGAACCACAGCCGCGATCGCGCAGGAAGCCAAGATCATGGATCTGGAGGACTATGGCGTCGTCGAGGAACTGCCGATCGAGTCCGAGGTCTATGGTCCGCGGCTGACCTTCACCAACCCAAGCGGCGCCGTTGTGACCTTCTACGGGCAGGTGAACCTTGCCTACCAGACATTCGATGATGGCCAGGACACGACCCGGAACATCGTCGACAACGGCAACTGGAACTCGCGGCTCGGCTTCACGATCAGCCAGCCGGTCGGTGACAACACGCTGCGCTGGCGCTTCGAGACAGGACTTACGCTGAGGAACAGCTCGCTGGTGGATCAGACACAGACCCCCGATTGGGGTGACTGGGAGCGTACCTTGTTGCGTTGGTTCGAGGTGGCCTACGATTCGGACTACGGCACGCTCTCGCTTGGGCAAGGCGCCACGGCCGCGAATGGCACGGCCGGTCTGGACGACAGTTTCACCTTTGTCGCGGGGGCTACGGATTCGACCGACGGCTTCGCATCCATGCGGTTCCGCGACGCCTCGGGGGCGCTTACGAACGTATCGGTCGGACAGGTCAACAGCGCGCTCGATCCCTCTCGCCGGTTCCGGCTGCGCTATGACACGCCGGAGTTCGACGGCTTCATGCTCTCGGCGTCCTACGGACAGAACGTGCTCGTTTCGGCTGACGACAACGATTACTACGAAGTCGCGGCGCGCTGGACGGGCGATCTTGGCGAGGTCGCCATACGCAGCGCAGTCGGATATCTCTGGATCGACGATCCCGACGGCGACACGACAGAGCGGCTTTCCGGTTCGTTCACTGTGGTGCATGAGCGGACGGGGCTGAACTTTGCGGTTTCGGGAGGGTCCGAGGTCGACGGTCCCAACTACTACTGGCTTCGGGCAGGTTGGCAGACCGATGTATGGGCCATCGGGACCACCTCGCTATCGGTCGATTACTACAATGGAAGCGATTTCCTGTCGGACGGCGCAGAGACCGAAAACTGGGGCCTTTACGCGGTGCAGGACGTCGACGCCTTGTCGATGAACCTTTACGCGGGATGGCGTCAGTTCACCTACAGCGATCAATCCGGCAGCAGCTATCAGGATGCGAGCGGCGTTCTGATCGGCGCGCGCTGGTTCTTCTGACTGGGGTTTGAGGCGTCGATGCCCAGGCGAAGTCGCTCGCTCATCCAGGCCTCGTTTCTCGACCCCTGGACGGACGCTTCTTCCAGATGTCGTTCGGGCATTGCCGTTGACGTAACCTCGGCCTGTGACGGCGCCGGCAGAACAGCAGATGCATGGATGGCAGCGGGCACATGCTTCACGGCGTGCCCCTGCGAACACTGCTGATCCGCCGAGCGGCACCATCTGCGGCCTTGGAAGGCGCGCAATGTGAAAAGAGCGGGCACATGGCCCGCTCTTTCCAAACTTGGGTAGATCCGATGGATCAGAAGTCGAACTTCACACCGATGTCGGCGGTCGCGTTCTCCTGGTAGCCATAAGCGATACCGCCCGCGAGGGTCGCACCGCCCAGATCGTAGTCAGCGCCGATACCGAACGCAGTGTCGGTTTCGTTGTTGTCGTTGTCATTGTTGGCGATGTAGCCGCGAATGGTGGTCGCGCCGAAGCCGTACGAGCCGTACAGGGTGATCGTGTTACCGATCTCGGTCTCGCCGATTTCGCCGTTGTCGAAGTAGAGCAGACCGATGTTGGTCTGGTCGTTCAGAGCGTACTCAGCACCCAGGAAGTACTGGTCGTTTCCGTCGATGCCGGCACCGTTCGACACGGCAGCACCCGAAACGGTGAACTGGTCGAAGGTGTAGTCAAGCGAGATGCCGATTTCGTCTTCACGATCATCGTCGATACGCTCGCCGAAGGTGTCGCTGGCGTTCGGGTTCTCGATGATGTCGAGGTAGGTCGGGCTGGTCGGGTCCGTGTCAAGAATGAACGGAGCCCCTTCAAGATCGGTCACCTGACCGAGCTGGTTCGGGGTGACCCACGAGATGCGAGCGTTGAAGTTCTCGATCGAGTAGGTGAACGCAACGCCCATGCGGTTGGCTTCATCAGCGCCCCAGGGGCCCGAGTCGAACGCGTAGAACGCGCCAGCCGGGTTACCGAACGACCGGCCGATGTAACCGATTTCCGATGCGTACATCAGAGCGGCCGAGTCATAGGCGGTGTCGACGTTACCGACTTCCAGTTCCATGCCGCCGTAGCTGGCATAAAGCTTGGCAGCCGAAAGCTCGGAACCAGCTTCGCCGGTCGAGCTGTTGTCGCCGGTCAGCAGGTCAGTGGCTTCCTGAACGTTCGAGTCGCCGCTGTCGTACTGGAGGCGGATACGGCCACCGAACGTCACGCCCGAGTCGGTCTCGGTCGAAGCGTCGATGTTGAAGCGCAGACGAGTGCTGATAACCGTTTCGGTGTTGTCAGACGCGTCCTCGACATAGAGCAGACCGAAACGGCCCGAACCGGAGATCGTGACGTCGGCAAGAGCCATGCCGCCGGTCAGGATCAATGCCGTCGAGGCATAGAGTACCTTTTTCATTCGATTTCCCTCGTTGTGTCAAAGGTGCCCAACTCAGGGGAATCCGAATTGGGAATAAGCTTGTTTCACCGCTGGGCCCTGTCTTTGCAATCCGAACCGGACCGTCCCGGGGAAAGACGCAAATGTTGGTGCAGCTTTGCCACAGTGGTTTGGAAGGCCCCGCCGAGGTCCGGTTTCAGCCGGAACGGCGCGTACGCGGGCGGCAGTCGGCGCACCAAACCCCGGGGCGTCTGTACGAAGGGGCAAATCTCCTTGTTCGGCTTCCCATGCTCGGCTAGACAACCCCAAACTCTGCGGAGGACGGCATGAGGCTTCAATCCCTGGCGCGCGCTGCGGTCCTTTGCGGTTCGGCAGCCCTGCTTGCCGGATGCGGCGATGGAGGCTGGTTCGACAGCATCGCTGGAGAGCCGCCCGCAGACCAGACCGTCTATGGCCGTGACCCTGACGCGACGACGATCTGGGATCTCTTTTCAAACAGCGACGACCCGAACACGACGGTCGAGGTCAACAAGTACCTTTGGGTTGCATCCCAGGACGTGCTGAACTTCCTGCCGATCGAGTCGATGGACCCGTTCACGGGGGTCATTTCGACGGGCTATGGAACGCCGCCGGGTGGAGGACGGGCCTACCGCGCCACGATCTACGTTCAGGACCCTGCACTCGATGCGCGCTCGCTGAAGGTCGCACTTCAGGCGCGCGGGGGCGGCCCGGTCTCGGCTGACACACAGCGCGCGGTCGAGGATGCGATCCTGACGCGCGCCAGGCAGCTGCGCGTGCAGGACAGCCGGCTGTAAGGCTGGGGCAGACGCAGCCGGCTGGCACGGCGCGGCTCTGGACCTTGGGACACGCGTCTCTGTATAGCTCGACCGCGCAATGGACAGACGAGGCGATGCGATGACGCGGTACGATCCGGCAGGCACCGAGACGAAGTGGCAAGCTGCCTGGGACGCAGACGGCACCTTCACGGCGGTGCGCGACGGGCGGCCGAAGTACTACGTGCTCGAGATGTTCCCCTATCCCTCCGGTCGCATCCACATGGGGCATGTGCGGAACTACACGATGGGCGACGTGATCGCGCGCTACAAATCCGCCTGCGGATTCAGTGTGTTGCATCCGATGGGCTGGGACGCCTTCGGCATGCCCGCCGAGAACGCGGCGATCGAGCGGGGAGGCCATCCCAAAGACTGGACCTACGGCAACATCGCGGACATGCGCGCGCAGATGAAGCCGCTTGGCCTGTCTATCGACTGGAGCCGCGAGTTCGCGACCTGCGACCCCGAGTACTACGGCCAGCAGCAGGCCATGTTCCTCGACATGCTCGAGGCGGGGCTCGTCTACCGCAAGGCCGCGGTCGTCAACTGGGACCCCGTCGACATGACCGTGCTCGCAAATGAGCAGGTGATCGACGGGCGCGGCTGGCGCTCGGGCGCTCTGGTCGAGCGGCGCGAGCTGACGCAGTGGTTCTTCCGCATCAGCGACTATTCGCAAGAGCTGCTCGAGGCGCTGGACGGGCTCGAGAAGTGGCCCGAGAAGGTGCGGCTGATGCAGGCCAACTGGATCGGCAAGAGCCGGGGGTTGCAGTTTGCCTTTTCGACGGTCGATGCGCCCGAAGGGTTCGACCGCCTCGATGTCTACACCACGCGACCCGACACGCTGCTGGGCGCGAGCTTTGCCGCGATCTCGGCAGATCACCCGTTGGCCAAGGCGCTCGAGCGAAACGATCCCGCCGTCGCGGCCTTCGTCGCCGAGTGCCGGCGTGGCGGAACGAGCGCCGAGGCGATCGAGACGGCCGAAAAGCTGGGCCATGACACCGGCATCCGTGTGCGGCATCCGTTCGATACGTCGTGGGAACTGCCGGTCTACATCGCGAACTTCATCCTGATGGATTACGGCACCGGGGCGATTTTCGGCTGCCCCGCGCATGACGCCCGCGACTTCGAGTTTGCGACGAAGTACGGCCTGCCGATCCCGCCGGTCTTCTTGGCCGAGGGCGCTAGGGAAGCACCGCTGGAAGAGCCTTTCGTGCCGATGAAGTCCGAGCGGGTGCGCTACCTGCGGGGTTTCGCCGGGCCAGAGGTACAGACCGGCGACGAGGCCGTGACCGCCGCCATCGCCTTCTGCGAGGCGCAAGGCGTGGGGCGGGGCGTCACCAACTACCGCCTCCGCGACTGGGGCCTGTCGCGGCAGCGCTACTGGGGCTGCCCGATACCGGTCGTCCATTGCGATACCTGCGGCGTCGTACCCGAGCGCAAGGAGAACCTGCCCGTCCGCCTGCCCGACGACGTGACCTTCGACCGCCCCGGCAACCCGCTCGACCGGCACCCGACCTGGGGCCGCGTCGCCTGCCCGCGCTGCGGCGCCGAGGCGCGGCGCGAGACGGACACGATGGACACCTTCGTGGATTCCTCGTGGTACTTCGCGCGCTTCACCTCGCCCCATGCCGCCACGCCGACGGATGCCGAGGACGCCGCCTACTGGATGAACGTCGACCAGTACATCGGCGGGGTGGAG
>JANPJD010000022.1:0-16263 GCA_031425325.1 Rhodobacterales bacterium
TGTCACGTTCGCGCCCGGCTGGCCGGATGCGCGGTCCGGCGAGGTCCGGACGGGGCGCGCCATACTTCCCGCGGAAGGCGCTGGCTGGCTGGGCGACGTGGCGCTTCTGGTGCTCGACGCGCCGGTGACGGACGTGACGCCGGTCACGCTTGCTCCCGTGCCGCCGCCCGGCACCACGCTCGGGCGGATCGCCTACAGCCGGGCCGAGCCGGACGTGGCGCGCACCGATACCTGCACGCTGCTCGCCGCCGACGGGGCGGGGCTGGCGCTGTCATGCGAGGCCGTGTCGGGCAATTCCGGCGCGCCCGTGCTTTACGGCCCGCCGGACCGGCCGGGCCTCGTGGGGGTGCTGGTCGGCCGGTCGCGTGGCTCGGGGCCGGTGCGGGCGCTGGCGGTCGTACCGCCCGCAAGTCTTGTGGCCCGCATCGCAGCCCCGTGACCGTGGGGGTTTGAAAAGCGCCCGACCCTGGGGCATACGGGGGGCCGAACGCGCCGCCCAAGCCCCGAAGGACCGATCATGCACGACATCCGCGCCATCCGCGAGAACCCCGCCGCCTTCGACGCGGGCCTGGCGCGACGCGGCCTGCCGGGCGAGGCGGAGAGATTGCTGGCGCTGGATGAAGTTCGGCGCACCTTCATCGGACAGGCCGAACGCGCGAAGGCGGAGATCAATAGCCTTTCCAAAGAGGCCGGCGCGCAAAAGGCACGCGGCCTGGAGGAAGACTTTCAGCGGCTCCGCGCAAAGGTCGCCGAACGCAAGGAAGCCGCCGATGCGGACCTGAAACGGGCCGAGGAAGAAGACCTCAATCTCCGCGACGCCCTCCTCCGCATTCCCAATCTTCCCCTGCCCGAAGTCCCCGAAGGCCCCGACGAGACCGGCAATGTCGAGCGTCATCGCTGGGGCACCCCGCGCACATTCGACTTCGCCCCGCGCGAGCATTTCGACATTCCCGCAGCCCGCCACGGCCTCGACTTCGCGACGGCGGCCAAGCTGTCGGGCAGCCGCTTCGTCGTGCTGCGGGGGGCGATTGCTCGCGTCCACCGGGCCTTGGCGCAGTTCATGCTCGACACGCATGTGACCGAACACGGGCTCGCTGAAACGTGGACGCCGGTCTTGGTCAAGGACGAGGCGATGGTCGGCACCAACCAGTTGCCGAAGTTCGCCGAGGACAGCTATCGCACGACCGAAGGCTGGTGGCTAATCCCCACATCCGAGGTCACGCTGACGAACACCGTCTCAGGCGAGATCCTGGACGAGGCACAACTTCCGATCCGCCTGACCGCGCATACCCAGTGCTTCCGCTCGGAAGCCGGGTCGGCGGGGCGCGACACCTCGGGGATGCTGCGCCAGCACCAGTTCGAGAAGGTCGAAATGGTGTCGATCACCACGCCCGACACAAGCCTTGCCGAGCACGAGCGGATGACCCGCTGCGCGGAAGTCATCCTTGAAAAGCTGGGCCTGCCCTATCGCACGGTGGTCCTCTGCACGGGCGACATGGGGTTCGGCGCGCAGAAGACGCATGACCTCGAGGTCTGGCTTCCGGGCCAGAACACCTATCGCGAGATCAGCTCGGTCTCGGTCTGCGGCGACTTCCAGGCGCGGCGGATGAACGCGCGCTACCGACCGGCTGGCGGGAAGCCCGAGTTCGTCCATACGCTGAACGGCTCGGGCCTCGCGGTCGGGCGCACCCTGATTGCAGTGCTCGAGAACGGCCAGCAGGCGGACGGCTCGGTCGAGCTGCCGCCCGCGCTGCACCCCTGGCTCGGCGGCAAGGTCCGCATCACGGCGGATGGCGCGCTTCAGTGAACCGAAGCGACCCCCGGCGCGTTCCCTGCCGCTGCGCTGCCTGACCTGTCCCGAAAGGACCCCCGATGCTGAAACCCGCCCTCGTCCTTCTGGCAGCCCTCGCCTTCGGCCTTTCGCCGCTGCTGACGCCAGAGTTCCGGGGCTACGACCCGGCGCAGTTCCCCGTGCAGAACGCGCAGCCTGCGATCCTGCCTGCGGGCTATGCCTTCGCAATCTGGGGCCTGATCTACCTGTGGCTGATCCTGCATGCAGGGTTCGGGCTGTGGAAGCGGGCGGCGGACCCGGACTGGGACGCGGTGCGCTGGCCGCTGATCGTCTCGCTGGGCGTGGGATCGGTCTGGCTGTGGGTCGCGGTGCGCGATCCGGTCTGGGCCAGCGTCCTGATCGCCATGATGCTGGCGGGGGCGCTGGTGGCGCTGTTCCGTGCGCCCGCACGCCCCGACCGCTGGCTACTGCTCGCGCCGCTGGGGATTTATGCGGGCTGGCTGACGGCGGCGACGGGCGTCTCGATCGGCGTATTGCTGGCCGGGTTCGGCTGGATGTCGGACACTGGGGCCGCCATCGCGATGCTGCTGTCGGTGCTGTCGCTGGCCGCATCGGTGCAACTGCGCCTTGGCCGCGCGCCGGAATACGGCCTGACGGTAATCTGGGCGCTTCTGGCGGTGATCGTCGCAAACGGGACGGAGACGCTTGCGGTCAGCGGCCTCGCGGCCCTTGGCATCGCGGTGATGGCCGAAACCGCCCGGCGGGCTGCGCGGGGATAAGGGCCGGCCTACTCGCCTGTGTTCTTTTCCTTGTGCTTTCGCAGCCGTGACGGTGTGTGGAACTTGGGGTTCTTGAACGGATTGCGGTCACCCTGGCCGCGCATCGTGATGCGGATCGGGGTTCCCGGCATGTCGAAATGCTCGCGCAAGCCGTTGACCAGGTAGCGCCGGTAGGTGTCGGGCAGAAGGTCGGGGTGGCTGCACATCGCGACAAAGGCGGGGGGCCGCGTCTTGACCTGCGTCATGTAGCGCAGCTTGATCCGGCGGCCGCCGGGTGCGGGCGGCGGGTGCGCCTCGGTCATCGCCCCAAGCCAGGTGTTCAGCCGCGCCGTCGGCACGCGGCGGTTCCAGATGTCATGCGCCTTCAGGATCGCGTCGTGCAGCCGGTCGAGGCCGCGCCCCGTCTTGGCCGAAACCGTCACCAAGGGCGCGCCGCGCAACTGCGGCAGCAGGCGCTCGAACATCTCGCGCAGTTCGGTCAGCTTGTGCTGCTTGTCGCCCTCGAGATCCCACTTGTTGATCGCGACGACGACCGCGCGCCCTTCGGTCTCGGCATAGTCGGCGATCCGCAGGTCCTGCGTTTCGAACGGCGTCTCGACGTCCAGCAGCACGACCACCACCTCGGCAAAGCGGACGGCGCGCAGGCCATCGGCCACGGACAGCTTCTCGACCTTGTCGCTGATCTTGCCGCGCTTTCGCATGCCCGCGGTGTCGAAGATGCGGATCGGGGTCTGCATCCACTCGGACTTGACCGAGATCGCGTCGCGCGTGATGCCAGCCTCGGGGCCGGTCAGCAGGCGATCCTCGCCGATGATCTTGTTGATGAGCGTGGATTTTCCGGCATTGGGCCGCCCGATCACCGCGATTTGCAGCGGCTTGTCGGCGGTCGGGCGGTGCGCCTCGGGGTCGCCTTCAAGCTCGGCCTCGTCCTCGGGGATGTCGAGGTCGACAAGCGGCGCGTCGGCCTCGGCGCGCTCGGTGAACTCTGCGGCGATGGGGCGCAGCATGTGGTAGAGGTCGTCGATCCCCTCGCCATGCTCGGCCGACAGCCGGACCGGATCGCCGAGGCCAAGCTCATAGGCCTCCATCGCGCCCGCGTCGCCCGCTTTGCCCTCGGATTTGTTGACGCCGACTATCACCCGCGCGCCCTTGCGCCGCAGGATGTCGGCGAAGAGGCGATCGGTCGCCGTGACGCCCGCGCGTCCGTCGAGCAGGAAAAGCGAAACATCCGCCATGTCGACCGCCCGTTCCGTCAGGCGGCGCATCCGGCCCTGAAGGCTGTCGTCGGTCACATCCTCAAGCCCAGCCGTGTCGATCACCGTGAACCGCAGGTCGAAGATCTTGGCGTCGCCCTCGCGCAGGTCGCGCGTGACGCCGGGCTGATCGTCGACGAGCGCCAGCTTGCGCCCGACGAGGCGGTTGAAAAGCGTGGACTTGCCCACGTTGGGCCGCCCGACGATGGCGAGGGTAAAGGTCATCCTGCCCTCCGAGGGCGGCTTTGGGGGCGGCTTTGGCAGATCAAGCCGATGGCCTTACAGGCAACGGGCGTCAGCGGAAAGCGTGAAGTTGGCCGTCGGCGCCCACGACATAAAGGACACCCCCCGCCACGACCGGCGCCGAAGCGGCACCGCCCGGCAGCGAAACCTCAACCTGAAGGCTGCCGTCGGTCGGGCTGAAGAGCCGCAACACCCCGTCGGACGAGGCGACGACAAGGCGCCCGCCCGCCAGGACCGGGCCGTAATGCGCGGTCACGGCCTTGCGGCGGCGGATCGTCTCGTTGCGGAAGAACGGCATCTCGGCGGCCCAGATGACCTCGCCCGTCGCGGCATCGAGGCGCACCAGCGTCGCGCGGTCGTTCACCAGAAACACCGACCCGCCCGCCACGGCCAGCGTGCTGGTGGCCCCCTCGACCGCATCCCAGATGCGCTGACCCGTTGCCGTGTCGATCGCCGCGACCCGGCCCAACGCGTTTGCGACATAGGTGACCGAGCCTGCAACGACCGGATCGCCGGTGATCTCGAACAGCCCGCTTCGGCCCGTGCCCAGCCGGTTGCCCGCGACCGAGGCCTGCCAGATCTCGGCCCCGCCGACGCGCAAGGCGGCCAGAAGCTGCCCGCTCGGGAAGGGGAACATGACAAGCCTGTCAGCAACCGCCGGGCCTGCGGCGCCCGCCACACCCGCCGTTGCGGGAATGCCGGGGATCTCCCAGCGCAGCCGGCCATCGGTCGCATCGACCGCCCAACCCGAGCTGTCGCGCGCCGCGACATAGACGATGCCGTTGTCGACCGTCGGCGCGCCCGTAACGGGAGCATCGAAGCGCTGCCGCCAGACGACACCGCCCGACGCGGGGTCGATGGCGATCAACTCGCCATAGGCGGTCGTGACGTAAAGCCGCCCGTCGCCATATGCGAGCCCGCCACCCGCAGCCTCGCCGCCCCGATCGCTCGGCAGCGTCAGATCCACCCGCCAGAGCGTGCCGCCCCCGGTCGAGGTGGCGGTCAGCCCGTTGCGCGCGTCGAGCGTGAAGACGCGGCCACCTGCGACCACGGGGGTGGTGACGATCCGGTAGCGGCGCGAGTTGCCTTCGCCGATGCTGGCCGACCAGATGCGGGCGGGTTGCGCCGACAGGGTCGAGTGCGGGGACAGATGGCGCGGGTTCGATCCGCGATGCGTCCAGTCGGCCAGCGCCACCGGGGCGGGCAGGCTGATCGGCACGCTGCGGTTCGCAACCTCGGGGGCGATGGGCTGTGCCTCGCCCTCGGTCGGGACACTGGCGGACAAGGGCGTGCGGACGTCGAAACGCTCACCCGAAAGGATCACCTCGCGCTCGGAGCAGCTTGCCAGCAGTCCAAGCGACAAAAGGGCCGCAGCGCCGTGTTTCAGCATCGTCCGATCTCCACCTGCGCCCGCCCGTTGTTCGCCAGTGCAGCCCGCCCCAGCCCGTTTCGCGCGGCTCATGTCGCCGCCGGTGTGCCGCCGAGCGCGACGATCATCTGCTCGGCCCGCCGGCGCAGGTTCGGCGGAGACTCCTGATCGACGCGCAGCGCCTCGAGCGCCTCGATCGCAGGCTGCACCGAACCTTCTTCGACCAGCAGATAAGCCAACTGTTCCAGCGCGAGCGTCCGATAGGGACGCCCCGGTGCCGCAATGGCATCGAGCGCCGCGCGCCGTTCGGACAGGGCCACGTCGGACCCGGCCACGATGGCCCGGCGCAGAACTGCAAGATCATGGTAGCTGGCAGGCAGCGACGTGTCGGCAACCACCGCGTCTAGGGCCGCCAGCGTCGACGCGCGGTCGCCCGCCGGATCGCTGGACAGAAGCAGGTTCAAAAGCGCCTGCCGCTCGCCCGTCGCGGGCACCGCCGCCAGGGCCGCGCGGCGCGCCTCGGCATCGGGCGCATCAAGCGCATGGAGCAGCGCGTCGCCGAACACCCGCGACTGCGCCTCATGCTGGGCGATGCGGTATTCGCGCAGCGCCGCACCGCCGACGATGGCAAGGATGACCACGATCCCGATCCAGCCATAGCGGCGCATCAGGCGGAATAGCTTGTCGCGGCGGACCTCTTCGGTCACCTCGTCGATGAAACTGTCGGGGTTGCTCACGCAGCATCTCCTTGACCTGTGCCACGTCTTACACGGGTTGGCGCGCCGATGCCAAGTCCCGGGCGTTCAGACTTTCGGCGTCCAGCGCCACTCGCCGCCCGGCGGCAGGTCGGCGAAGCGCCGGTCGTCGGTGCCCGTCGCCTTCAACTCGGGCACCACCGAGACCTCGTCGGACTGCCGTTCCCACATCGCGGCATAGCGCCCGCCGCGCAGGACCAGGTCCTCGTGGCGGCCCTCTTCGACGATCCGGCCCTCTTCCAGCACCACGATGCGGTCGGCATCGACCACGGTCGACAGGCGGTGCGCGATGGTGATGACGGTGCGGCCCTGCCCCATCGCACGCAGGCTGTCCTGGATGTCGCGCTCGGTCTGCGTGTCGAGCGCGCTCGTCGCCTCGTCCAGAAGCAGGATCGGCGGGTTCTTGAGGAGCGTGCGGGCGATGCCCACGCGCTGCTTCTCGCCACCCGAAAGCTTCAGCCCGCGCTCGCCCACGGCGGTGTCGTAGCCATCGGGGAGGCCCGCGATGAAGTCGTGGATGCGCGCGGCACGGGCGGCCGCCTCGACCTCGGCGCGCGAGGCGTCGGGGTTGCCGTAGGCGATGTTGTAATAGACCGTGTCGTTGAACAGCACCGTGTCCTGCGGCACCACGCCGATCACGGCATGAACGCTTTCCTGCGTCACGTCGCGCACATCCTGCCGGTCGATCCGCACCGCACCGCCCGTCACGTCGTAAAAGCGGAACAGAAGGCGCAGCACCGTCGACTTGCCCGACCCCGAGGGACCGACAAGCGCCACCGTTTCGCCCGGGGCGACGCGCAGGGTGATGTCCTTCAGGATCGGCCGCTCGGGCGCGTAGCCGAAGCTCACGCCGTCGAACTCGACCGCGCCGCCGGTGACCCGCAGCGCGGGCGCGCCGGGGCGATCCTGCACCTCGGCCGGATGGCCGAGCAGGCGGAACATCTCGCCCATATCGACAAGCGCCTGCCGGATCTCCCGATAGACAGTGCCGAGAAAGCCCAGAGGCAGCGTGATCTGGATCATGTAGGCGTTGACCATCACGAAATCGCCGACGGTCAGGTCGCCCGCCTGAACGCCCATCGCGGCCATTGCCATCACAAGCACAAGGCCCGTCGTGATGATGACCGCCTGCCCGCCGTTGAGGAAGGACAGCGACTGGCCCGTCTTGACGGCCGCCGTCTCGTAGCCCTGCATTGCGCGGTCGTAGCGACCGGCCTCGCGCGCCTCGGCGCCGAAATACTTCACCGTCTCGAAGTTCAGCAGGCTGTCGACGGCCTTCTGGTTCGCGTCGGTGTCCTGGTCGTTCATCTCGCGGCGCAGCTTCACGCGCCATTCGGTCACCCGGAAGGTGAAGACGACGTAAAGCGTGATCGTCACGACGACGACGGCCGAATACTGCCAGCCGAACACCACCGCGAAGATGACCGAGACCATCGCGAGTTCAAGGATCAGCGGACCGATCGAGAACAGCATGAAGCGCAGCAGGAAATCGACGCCCTTCACGCCGCGCTCGATGATCCGGCTGAGGCCACCGGTGCGCCGGGTGATGTGGTAGCGCATCGACAACTGGTGGATGTGGGTGAAGGTCTCGAGTGCCAGGCGGCGCAGCGCGCGCTGGCCCACGCGCACGAAGATCGCGTCGCGCAACTCGTTGAACAGGACAGCGCCGAGGCGTGCACCGCCGTAAGCCACGGTCAGCCCGACCGCGCCGTACAGCAGAAGCCAGCCGTCACCGCGCTGCTCGCCCGCCAGGCTGTCGACCGCCGCCTTGTAAAGGAACGGCGTGAAGACCGCGATGATCTTGCCCACGACCAGGGCCAGCATCGCCAGCACGACGCGGCGCTTTACCCAGGCCTGACCGTCAGGCCACAGATATGGCAGAACCCTGCGGATCGTCGTCAGGCCGTTGTCCGAGGTCTTGGTCGCATCGGCGCTTGTCGCGCTGCCGGTCACACGTCGCATCTCGCCTCACGGGCTGGCCTGCCCCCGCACGGGATGGTGCTGTGGCGGTCGGCTTGCAGATCAGGCCGATGACCTAAGGGAGCGACCGGGGGAAGTAAACCCGAACCCGGCCTATTCGGCGGGCGGCACGACGAAGACCTGACCCGGAT
Source organism: Rhodobacterales bacterium (assembly GCA_031425325.1). Taxonomy (GTDB): domain Bacteria; phylum Pseudomonadota; class Alphaproteobacteria; order Rhodobacterales; family Rhodobacteraceae; genus Aliitabrizicola. The sequence continues at coordinate 8,303 of JANPJD010000022.1, forward strand.
AGATCAGGTCGGGATCACGGATTTGATCGCGGTTGGCCTCGAACACCTGCACATAGCGGATACCCTCGCCATAGCGCGCCGAGGCGATGCCCCATAGCGTGAAACCAGGCTGCACCGTCACCCGCGCAGGGGCGCCCGACGCGTTGGCACCGTCGGCTGTGACCGAGGCCGCCAGCGTCTCGGGCGTCTCGCGCTGGAATGGCGTCTCGTAGCGCGAGGCGACCCGGCCCGAGGCGTCGATCTGGTCGGCGCGAAGCGTGTAGATACCCGGCAAAACGGCATTGAGTGTGCCGCCCCAAGTTCCGTCCTCGGCGATCCGGGTGTCGAGGACGGGTTCGTTGTTCAGATAAAGGCGCACCGACGACCCGGCAGGCCCCCGCCCCGCAAGCTGAACCTCGCCGGTCGCAGAGTACCCGATCGCATCGATGGTGATGTTGCGCGGCGGCACGTCCGAAGGACCCGGCTGAAGCACGCGCAACGACTCGTCCGTGACAAGAAGCGTCGCGGGCGGCGCTGCGGCGGCAACCTCCTCGGCGGCAGGAACGTCCTCGGCACTCTCAGCCATGCCAGGCTGCGGTGGTTCGACTTCACTGACGGCTGTCGGGGGGGCTGTCGCCTCGGTCGCAACACCCCCGGCTGCCGTTGCCGTCGCGGTGGTGGGTGCCACGAGGACCGAGGCGGCAGAGGGCACCTCGGTGCCGTCGTCGCCGCGCGTCGACAGGGTCAGCACACGCGGCCCGGCGCTGGGCGGCAGGTCGAACAGCGCCACGAAACGGCCATCGGCATCCGCCGTCTCGCGAAACACCTCGGCCCCGTTGACGAGGCCGGTCACGATCGCCTCGGGGTCAGAGCGGCCCGCGACCACCGCCGATCCGTCCGGCGCGATGCGGACAACGTCGAAGTCGGGTCCCGAGGCGGTGTCGGGACCGGGGGCGCTGGCCTGTGGCAAGGTCGCGACGCTTTGGGGCGGTGCCGATGCGTCAAGCGCGGCTGGCTCCGTCGCATCGACGGCGACGTCGGACAGGGTGGCTGCATCTGGGCTTTCCGCAAGCGCCGCAGCATCGTCTGGGGCGGCTGCAACCGGCTCGGCAGCCTCGCTTGCCGCTGTCACAGGGGCCTCTGCCGCGAAGGCCGGCGCTGTCGGGACTGCCTCGCCGGACGCGACCGAAGTCGAAGCAACTTCGGGCGCTATCTCGGTGGCCGGGGGCAGTCCGTTCAGCCAGATCAGCCCGCCGACCGCGACGGCCCCTGCGCCAGCGCCCGCAATCGCCAGCAGACGCGGCACCGTGCCCAACTCCGACCAACCCGCCATGCGCTGCACCCTCGTCCGCGCGCGCCCCGGTGATTTCCGGGTCTCGCCTTGTCATGCCTCCAAAAACCCCATTATCAAGCCGTCACGCAACATAATTCAGGAGTTGCCCATGTCCCCCCTCCGCTCGGTCTGTGTGTTCTGCGGCTCTCGCCCCGGCGCCGACCCCGACTTCGTGGCAGACGCGCAGGCGCTGGGGCGGCTGATTGCGACGGCGGGTTGGCGGCTTGTCTACGGGGCGGGCGATGTCGGCCTGATGGGAGAGGTGGCGCGCGCGACGCTTGCTGCGGGCGGGGCCGCGATGGGCGTGATCCCCGTCCACCTGATGCAGCGCGAACAGGGACGGCGTGACCTGTCCTCGCTCGTGGTGACCGAGGACATGCACGAGCGCAAGAAGGTGATGTTCATGAACTCGGACGCGATCGTCGTGCTGCCCGGCGGCGCGGGCACGCTTGACGAGTTCTTCGAGGTGCTGACCTGGCGGCAGATCGGCTTGCACGCGAAGCCGATTTTTCTCCTGAACACAGTCGGCTACTGGACGCCGCTCATGTCACTTCTCGAGAATGTCGTCCATACCGGCTTTGCCGAGCCGTCGATGCTCGGCTTCTGTACCGTGGTCGAGGATGTCACCTCGCTCGATCTGGCGCTGCGCGACGCGTTGGCGTGACATCCAACAGGGCAAGCCTGCAAGTAATTGGTGATCGAACGACCGAATCTTGCTATCTTCCGTATCTACCGACCATTTTATTTCGCTTTGGAGGGCTTTGATGTTTGCTCGCAGCCTTTTGCTGGGCCTAGTGCTCGCCTCGCCCATGTCGGCGGCAACCGTGACCAGCTTTTACGGAGATGACGACGGTTTCGGCCTTGGGATCACCAGCGGTGCGCTTCCAGACCCGTCCGTCGCCAATGCCTCGCCGGGCGAGGCACCGTTCACGGATGTCCCGCTGGGCAACGAGTTCCTTTTGGCGACACCGGCGTTCGAGCCGACCGGTTCGTTCGACCCCTTCACCCTGCAGGGGCCGATCCTTGCCGCCACGCTGACCATCCGGCTCGCCTCTTTCCAACCGAAGCTGCCGGTCATAAACAACAAGCTTTCGTTCAACGGTCTCAACATCCTGCCGATTTCGGATGTGTTCGCGGGGCTCGATGACAAGCTCGATGGGTTCGACCACCGGATCGACACGCTCGTCTACGACCTGTCCGAGAATGCATCGTGGATCGCCATCCAAAACGTCCTCAAGACCGGAAACGTCAGCCTGAACGGCACAATCTGGCAGGATCGGGATGGCTTCGGACTGTTCCAGGTCGACTTTCTCAAGCTGACGATCGAGACGCAGGACCCGATCGCCCCGATCCCCCTGCCGGCCTCGCTGCCCATCCTCGTCGGGGCGCTCGGCCTGCTCGGGCTGGCATCGCGGCGAAGGGTCTGACTGAAAGCGGGTCGGCCGGGGCGATGCCCGGCCGACCCCTTGCGATCACATCCGCGCGGCGACGGCTTCCCAGTTGACCAGCTTGTCGAGCCAGTTGGTCAGGTAGGCCGGGCGCTTGTTGCGGAAGTCGATGTAGTAGCTGTGCTCCCACACGTCGCAGCCCAGAAGTGCCGTCTGCCCGAAGCAGAGCGGGTTCACCCCATTCTCGGTCTTGGTGATCTTGAGGCTGCCGTCCTTGTCCTTGACGAGCCAGGCCCAGCCCGAACCGAACTGGCCCGCACCGGCGGCGGCGAAATCCTCCTTGAATTTCGCGACCGACCCGAAGGCCTGCGTCAGCGCCTGTTCGACCGCGCCCGGCATGGCCTTTTCGCCCGGCCCCATCACCTCCCAGAACAGGTTGTGATTCCAGTGCTGGCTCGCGTTGTTGAAGATGCCGCTCTGCGCGACCGCGCCCGCCTGATAGGTGCCGCGCACCACGTCCTCGAGGCTCGCATTCTCCCACTCGGTGCCTGCGATCAGCTTGTTGCCGTTGTCGACATAGGCCTTGTGGTGGATGTCGTGGTGGAACTCGAGCGTCTCGCGGCTCATGCCGTGGGGGGCGAGCGCATCATGCGAATAGGGCAGGTCGGGAAGGGTGAATGCCATGGGATCGGTCCTCCAAAGGGGATGTGAAGCCTTGAAGGGAATAGGTGGGCTTCGCGCGGGAAGGTCAAGGGGCGGCGGCTTCGGCCCACCTTCGCAGGCGGAAAGCCGGCACGGTCAGCGGGCCGCGTTGGCCAGGACGTCGAAGGCGTAGCGCGCGACCGAACGGAAGGCCACGACCGTGAAGGTCCCGGGGGCCGAGCGCCACAACGCGCAGGCGACCTGCGCGAGGCGGGTACGGCGGATCTCGTCGGGGGCAAGCCTTGGGAAATCGACCGGGCAGAGACGCGACAGGACCGTCGCAGCCCCGTCGCCGTGCACCTCGAAGACCGCGCGGGCGTCCGAGACGTCGACGACCAGCGCATGCTGGCCGGCCAGGGAAACGCGCAGCCCGGCAAGGGTGGCCGGCAACTCGGCCCGCGGCAGGACGAGCAGCCATTCGTCCGGGGCCATCCAGGCGAGGGTGCGCGCGCCGTCCGCGACGATCCGGCGGACCTCTGGCATGACCAGGCCGGTCGCGGACTGCACGGCTGGGCCGACTGCCCCGGCCTCGCCGCGTAGCGTGACCATACCAAGCGGGCCGACCTCGGCTATCATCGCAGTTCCAGTAAAGCTTTCGCCGCCAAGCGGCTGGACAGGCTCAGACATCCTGCTGCACCCCGTCCTTGTCATAGGCAACCGGATCCACGATCCGCGCCATCACCGACCCACCGCCGACCTTGGGAAACTCCAGCACTTCGCCCAGCCGCTCGGGACCATGGCGCACCAGCCCCATCGCGACGCCGCGCCCCAGCGTGGGCGAAAAATAGGTCGAGGTGACGCGCCCCTGCACGTTGCGCTGGCCGTTGGGGTTGGTGCCCTCGGCCACGGCATAAGCACCGTCGGGGATTACCGAGCCGTCGAGCGCCTCTAGCCCCACAAGCCGCCAGCGGTCGGGGGCCGCGAGGAACGACCGCTCCTGCCCGCGCTTGCCAAGGTAGTCGGGTTTCTTCTTCGAGATCGCCCAGCCAAGGCCCAGGTCCTGCGGAATGACCGTGCCGTCAGTCTCGTCGCCAATCATGATGAAGCCCTTCTCGGCCCGCAACACATGCAGCGCCTCGGTACCGTAGGGCATCACGCCAAGGGCCTGACCGGCCTCGAGGCACGCCGTCCAGAAGGCAAGGCCCTGCCCCGCCGGCACCGCGATCTCGTAGCTGAGTTCACCCGAGAAACTGATACGGTAGACGCGCACGCCAAAGCCGCCGAGCGTGCCGTCGGCCCAGTGCATGAAGGGCAGCGCCTCGCGCGAGACGTCCATGCCACCAAGGGCTTCGAGCAGCATCCTCGCCCTTGGTCCGACGACCGCAATCTGCGCGAATTGCTCGGTCAGGTTGGCAGTGTAAACCTTCCAGTCCCACCATTCGCATTGCAGCCAGTCCTCCATCCACGCGTGAATGCGATCGGCGCCGCCGGTGGTCGTGTGGCAGAGGAAGGTCTGCTCGTCGATCCGCGCCACCACGCCGTCGTCCATCAGGAACCCGGCCTCGTTGCACATCAGACCGTAGCGGCACTTGCCGACCGGAAGGGTCGACATCACTCCGGTGTAGAGCATGTCGAGAAAGCGTCCCGCATCAGGCCCTTGCACGAGGATCTTGCCGAGCGTCGAGGCATCGAGAAGCCCGACGTTCCGCCGCACGTTCAGGATCTCGCGGTGGACGGCCTCGTCGTGGTTTTCGCCCCCGCGCGGGAAGCAATAGGGCCTGCGCCACGCGCCCACCGGCTCAAAATACGCGCCCTGCGCCTCGTGCCAGCCGTGGATCGGCGTGCGGCGCAAGGGCTGGAAGATTGCATCCCGCGCCTCGCCCGCCAGCGCGCCCAGGGTGACGGGCGTGTAGGGCGGGCGGAACGTGGTGGTGCCGACTTGCGGCACGGGTTCGGCCAGTGCCTGAGAAAGAACACCGAGACCGTTGATGTTGCTGAGCTTCCCCTGATCCGTCGCCATGCCGAGCGTGGTGTAGCGCTTGGTGTGCTCGACGCTTTCATACCCCTCGCGCGCGGCAAGCTGCACGTCAGACACCTTCACATCGTTCTGGTAGTCGAGCCACATCTTCGCGCGCAGCTTGGGCGCCGCTCCCTGCGGCATGACCCCGATCGCCCCGATGCCCGCATCGAGGGGGTTCGACACGGCCGACACGGCGCTCTTGCGCGCCTTGTGGCCGGCGGCCTCGGCGGCGCTCCGCCCGGCGGCATGGGCGTCGGACAGAAGGTCCGCCTCGCCTGCGCCATTCGCGGCACCGGCGGCGATCACCATCGGGCCGCCGTCATGGGTCACGGGCGGGCGCGCGGCGTCGGGGCGGAAGGCGGCCAGCGCATCGTCCCACAGAAGTTTGCCGCCGCAATGGCTCCACAGGTGAACGACCGGCGACCAGCCGCCCGACATGGCGACCGCATCGCAGTCGATCTCGTCGATGACGCTGCCCTCGCCCGCCTGATGGCAGAGTGCAACGCCCATAACCCGCTTGCTGCCCGCGACCTTCGCGATGGCTCGCCCCACCTCGATCCTTAGCCCAAGGGCGCGGGCGCGGTCGATCAGCGCGCCCGTGGGGGCGGTGCGGGCGTCGACGATGGCCGGCACCGACAGACCGGCTTCGACCAGCGCGATGGCGGTGCGGTAAGCGTCGTCGTTGTTAGTCACGACCACCGTCCGGTCGCCCGGACTTACAGCCTGATTGACGAGGTGGTCGCGCACCGCCGAGGCCAGCATCACGCCCGGAACGTCGTTGAACGGGAACGAAAGCGGCCGCTCGATCGCCCCGGTTGCCGTCACAATCCTCGCGGCCCGGATACGCCAGAGGCGATGCTTGACGCGCCCGTCGCCGGGGGTGTGGTCGGCCACGCGCTCGTCCGCGAGGACATAGCCGTGGTCATAGACGCCGAAGCCCGTGCAGCGCGGGATCAGCGTCACGCCGTCCATCGCCGCAAGGGCCGTCAGGCGCGCCTCGACCCAGGCGGCGGCGGGCTGGCCGCCGACCTCAAGCCCGTCGACCGGCGCACGGCCGCCCCAATGGGGCTGCTGTTCCAGCACGATCACCCGCGCGCCCGTGCGCGCCGCCGCATGTGCAGCCTCGAGCCCGGCGATGCCGCCGCCGATCACGAGCACGTCGCAGAACGCATAGGTCTGCTCGTAGCGGTCGGCGTCGCGGTCCTTCGGCGCGCGGCCGAGGCCGGCGGACTGCCGGATCACCGGCTCGAAGACGTGCTTCCAGAAGGGGCGCGGATGGATGAAGGTCTTGTAGTAGAAGCCCGCCGGCAGGAAGCGGGCGACGACGTTGTTCAAGGCACCGATGTCATATTCGAGGCTCGGCCAATGGTTCTGGCTTGTCGCGGTCAGCCCGTCGAACAACTCGGTCGTCGTCGCGCGCTGGTTCGGCTCCAGCCGCGCGCCGGTTCCGAGGTTCACAAGCGCGTTCGGCTCTTCCGGCCCCGAGGCCACGATGCCGCGCGGGCGGTGATACTTGAAGCTGCGTCCGACGAGCATCTGGTCATTGGCCAGAAGCGCCGAGGCGAGCGTGTCACCCGGATGGCCGGTGAGGCGACGACCGTTGAACGTGAACTCCACAAGAACCGACCGGTCGATCAGTCTTCCGCCGCTGGCGAGACGCGTGCTCATGCCGAAGGCTCCCAACCCGGACGGCGCGCCTTGATGCGGGCGATGATCTCGGGCGGCGGGGCACCCACCTGCGCCGGGTAGGTGCCGAACACCTCGAGCGTGGCTGTGCAACGGGCAGCCAGGAACCACTTGCCGCAGCCGTAGGCGTGCCGCCACCGCTCGAAATGCACACCCTTGGGGTTCTTGCGCGCGAACATGTAGGCCTCGAACTCGTCGTCGGTCGATCCGGGGCCGTGGCGTTTCAGATGCGCCTCATAGCCGGGCGCAAGCTCGGTCTCGTCGGCGGCGATGCCGCAATAGGGGCAGGTCAGGATCAGCATGCGCGCCTCGTCGGCAGGAGGGGCCGGCGGCCTTGCCGGAAGCCGCTCGCATCGGCCCATCCCGCCCCGCGACATGCAAAAGCCCGGAGGGCAGATGCCCCCCGGACTTCGCAACTCGACGCTGTCCGGCCGAAGCCGGATTTCAGCCCGTCAGGGCGCGGTTGCCGGAGCAGCCGGATCGGCGGTGCCTTCCGGGGCCGCAGCCGGATCGGCAGCGTCCGCGTCGGGCGTGGTCGCGGCGGGATCGGGTGCCGTGGTGTCGTCGGGCACGGTCGTTGCAGGTGCCGTGGCGGCAGGGTCGGTCGTGACGGGCGCGGTTGCAGCCGGGTCAGCCGTGTCGGTGCTTTCGATCGCAGTGCCGGTCTCGGCCGGTGTGACGTCGGTCGCATCGCCGAATGCGCCGAAGTACCACAAGGCCGCAAGTCCGAGCACGACGACAAGGGCAACGAGCCCGAGGACGCCGCCGCTGCCGCTTCGGTTGGTGTTGTTCGTGACGTTGGGCGAGGTTCCCGGCGCGGTGTAGCCCGGGGTGGTCCGGGACGTGCCCGTCCCGCGATCATCGTTGTAGGACATCTGGAGGTCTCCGGTCTGGTTTCGACTGACCAGAGAAC
>JANPJD010000023.1:0-1639 GCA_031425325.1 Rhodobacterales bacterium
GTCGGCCATCAGGTAGCGTGCGCCGATGGTGGCGTTGCTGTCCTGCGGGCGACCCGTGACCTCGTAGAGGCCATAGGCGATGGCAGGGTTGAATGCGACGGCGCGGTTCTGAGGGATGGTCCAGGGGGTGGTGGTCCAGATCAAGACTTGCGCGGATTCTAGCAAGTCCTTGACGTTCTTCACATGATCCGCCGCGCCCTCTGGACCGATCTTGCCCGCAGCGACAGCCAGATCATCCAGATTGGCGCGCACAACCCTGAACGACACCCACACCTGATGGCTCGTGTGCTCGTGGTACTCCACCTCGGCCTCGGCAAGCGCGGTCTTCTCCACCGGCGACCACATCACGGGCTTCGAGCCCTGATAGAGCGAGCCGTTCATCAGGAAGGTCATGAACTCCGCCGCGATAACCGCCTCGGCGTGGTAGTCCATCGTCAGGTACGGATCGGCCCAGTTGCCGGTCACACCAAGGCGCTTGAACTCCTCGCGCTGGATCTCGACCCAGCCTTCGGCAAAGCGGCGGCATTCCTGGCGGAAGGCGACCACATCCACGTCGTCCTTGTTCAGGCCCTTGGCGCGGTACTGCTCCTCGATCTTCCACTCGATCGGCAGGCCGTGACAGTCCCATCCCGGCACATAGCGTGCGTCGCGGCCCATCATCTGCTGGGACCGCACCACCATGTCCTTCAGCACCTTGTTCAGCGCGTGGCCGATATGCAGGTGCCCGTTGGCATAGGGCGGACCGTCATGAAGGGTGAAGGGCGCGCGTGTGCTGCCTGCGAGCGCCGCCTTCTCACGCAGCCGATCGTAGACGCCCAACCGCTCCCACCGGGCCAGCCAGTCGGGCTCGCGCTGCGGCAGGCCCGCGCGCATCGGAAAGTCGGTCTCGGGCAGGAACACGGTGCCGCGGTAGTCGGGGGCGTCGGCGGCAGGCATGTCGTCGGAAGGGCGGGCGGTATCGGCGCACATCGGATGCGGTCCTCGGATCGGCGGAAAGGGGATCAGGGTCGACTGGGCGGCGCAACAACGCCTCTTCCCGGCGCCTGAAATATCAGGGCGCCGGGCCGCTAATTCGCCGGAGGATCGTGCAAGGCTTCATCATCGCGGCTGTATAGCGCCGCCCCGCCAGACGGTCCAGTGGGCGAGGCACAGAGCGGCACCGCCCTTCGTCGAACGGCTCCACCTGCCCGCTTCCCGCGCCCCCGCTTCTTTTCGGCGCAAATACCCCGGGGGTGCGGGGCTGGCCCCCGCCCTTCGACTGGTTCGGGAACCGACCCCTGCCAAAACCGTCCCATACTACCCGCCGTTCAGATGCGCCCAGACCTCCGAGATGACGACTGATCCTTCGCCCACCGACGAGGCGACGCGCTTGACCGAACCAGCCCGAACGTCGCCAACAGCGAAGATGCCGGGACAGGAGGTCGCGTATTGACCGTCCACCCCCGCCGCGTCGCCGGTCAGAACGAAGCCGCGCGCATCAAGCTGGACGCGATCCTTCAACCAGTCGGTGTTGGGCGCGGCCCCGACCATGACAAAGACCGCGCGGGCGGCAAGCCGCCAGTCCTGCCCCGCCGCCCGGTCGCGGATCGTCACGCTGTCAAGCCGGTCCTCGCCGTCCAGCGAGACGACCTCGGTGCAG
>JANPJD010000024.1:0-10009 GCA_031425325.1 Rhodobacterales bacterium
GGCGACATCGTCGCGCGGAACCGGGCGGGCGAGGCGGTGGCCATCCCGTCCTGGTGCACCGCGCATGAGGCGACGCTGGCGGCCATCCTGCGGACTTACTGCGACGACGAGAGCCCCATCCTGATCGAGGCGACCTGCAATCAGGTCAACCAAGACGGGGGCTACACCGGCATGACCCCCGCCGCCTTCCGCAGCTTCGTCGAGCGGCTGGCGCGGGCCGAGGGCGTGGACCCCGGCAGAATCATCCTTGGCGGCGATCACCTCGGCCCGAACCCCTGGCGGGCCGAACCTGCCGCCGCTGCGATGGACAAGGCGCGCGCAATGGTCGCGGCCTATGTCGAGGCGGGGTTCACGAAGATCCACCTCGACGCCTCGATGCGCTGCGCGGATGACGGGCCGTTGACCGAGGCCGCTATGGCGGAGCGGGCCGCCGACCTTGCGGCGGTGGCCGAAGCGCATGGCCGCGAGCTGCATTACGTCATCGGCACAGAGGTTCCGGTGCCCGGCGGCGAGACCGAGGCCATCGGCGCGCTGGCCGTGACCCGGCCCGAGGCGGTTCAGGCGATGCTGGACGCGCATGCCAAGGCCTTCGCCGCGCGCGGGCTGGACCTGTCGCGCGTCATCGCAGTTGTCGTGCAGCCCGGCGTCGATTTCGGCAATGAAGAGGTCGTGGTATTCGACCCAGGCCCCGTCCACGCGCTGGCCGCCGCGATCCCCGACCTGGGTGGTCCGGTCTACGAGGCCCATTCCACCGACTACCAGCCCGGCGAGGCGCTCGCGGGCCTCGTCGCCGCGCATTTCGGCATCCTCAAGGTCGGGCCGGAGCTGACCTTCGCCTACCGCGAGGCGCTTTTCGGGCTGGACGGGGCCGATGAACTTGCGGCGGCGCTGACTGCCGAGATGCAAGCGCATCCTGCCGACTGGCGCGCCCACGTGGCCCCCGGCCCCGACGAGACGCGCCTGATGCTGACCGGCCTCAGCGACCGGGTGCGCTACTACTGGCCGCGCCCGCCCGTGCAGGCCGCCGTCGCGCGGCTGATGGCGGCGGATCAGGCGCGGTCCCGGATCGACGCGCATGTCGGTGCGGTCGTCGCGCGCTATCGCGCCGCCTGTGGAGATATCTGATGCCCCCCAAGGAAGACCGCCTGTTGCGCGTCGGCGTGCTGGGCTGCGGCCCCATCGCGCAGGCCGCGCACTTCGAGTCCTGCACCAAGGCGCGCAATGCCACGCTGCACGCGATCTGCGACGTGGCCGACGATCTCCGCGCACGTATGGCCGCAACCCATGCGCCCGAAAGGCAGTTTTCCGATTACGATGCGATGCTGGCCGACCCGGACCTCGAGGCGGTCATCATCGCCACATCGGACGCCTTCCATGTCGAGGCGAGCCGCCGCGCACTTGAGGCGGGCAAGCATGTGCTGTGCGAGAAGCCTCTCGCGACGGGCATCGAAGAGGCCGAGTCGCTGCGCGGCGTCGCGGGTGGGCTGGTGCTTCAGGTCGGCCACATGAAGCGCTTCGACGCAGGGCTTCAGGCGGCCAAGGCTTTCGTCGATGGGGGCATGGGCGAGATGGCGGCGCTGAAGGCGTGGTATTGCGACAGCACGCATCGCTACCCCATGACCGATGCTGTGCAGCCCTTGATGGTCACGAGCAAGGCCGCGCGCAAACCCGCGGGCGATCCCAAGGCCGACCTCGACCGCTACTACATGCTGGCCCATGGCAGCCATCTGGTCGACACGGCGCGATACTTCGCGGGCGAGATCACGGTGGTCGATGCGCGCCTTGCAAACCGTGCGGGCATGCGTTGCTGGTTCGTGGATGTCGAGTTTGCAAGCGGCGCGCTCGGGCATCTCGACCTTACCGTCGCGGTGCGGATGGACTGGCACGAGGGCTTCCAGATCTACGGGCAGGGCGGGTCGGTGACGGGCAGGACCTACAACCCGTGGTACTACAAGACGTCCGAGGTCGATGTGTTCGACGAGGCGACCGGGGCCTCGACCCGCGTTCTGGGCGCGGACGGGCATTTCTACCGCCGCCAGCTCGAGGGGTTCGCCGACACCATCCTGCATGGCGCGCCGATGACGGGGGCAACGCTCGAGGACGGCGTTGCGAGCGTCCGCGCCATGGTCGCCATCGCCCAGTCGGTGCGGACCGGGCGCGCCGTGCGGCTTGCCGACGTCTCGGGGCCGCTCTGATGCGGCTTGGGGTGTTCGCCAAGACCTTTCCGGGCAGCACGCCCGAGGCGGTGATGACGGCGGCGCGCGCGGCCGGGTTCGAGGCGGTGCAGTATAACATGGCGTGCTCGGGGCTTGATCCGATGCCGGATGCGATTGCGCGCGACCTTGCCGATGCGGTGGCACAGGCGGCGGAGCGCAGCGGCCTTGTGGTCGCGGCGGTGTCCGCGACATGGAACATGATCCACCCCGATCCGGCCGTCCGCGATGCGGGACAGCGCCGCCTTGGAGTGCTCGCCGGGGTGGCGGCGCGCATGGGCACCCGCACCCTGACGCTTTGCACCGGCACGCGCGACGCGCAGGACCAGTGGCGCGCGCATCCCTACAACGCCTCGCCCGAGGCCTGGCGCGATCTGCTGGACGAGATGGGCAAGGCGGTGGCCGTCGCCGAGGCGCAGGGCCTGCGGCTGGGGATAGAGCCGGAGCTTGCCAACGTCGTGGACAGCGCGGCGAAGACGCGCCTTTTGATCGACACGCTGCAAAGCGAGGCGCTGGTCGTCGTGCTCGACCCCGCCAACCTCGCCGAGCGGGCGGAGACGGCAGAGCGGCGCGACATCGTCGCGCGGGCGGTGGACCTCCTCGGGGACCGCATCGTCATGGCCCATGCCAAGGACCGAGCCGTGGATGGCGGCTTTGTTGCCGCAGGGCAGGGCGTGATCGACTTTCCGCATTTCGTGGGGTGCCTGCGCGGCGCGGGCTTTGCGGGCGATCTGGTGACGCATGGCCTGACTGCCGCCGAAGCGCCGGGTGTCGCGCGGTTCCTGCGGGGGGTTCTCGGGTGATGCGCTGGCTTCTGCGCGACGGTTTGCGCCTTGCGGTCCACGAGGCGGGCGGCGGCGGTGTGCCGGTGATCCTCCAGCACGGCCTGGGTGCCACCGAGGCGCAAGTGGCCGAGGTCTTTCCACCAGGTCCGCGCTTTGCCCGCGTGACGATGGAGTGCCGCGCGCACGGGCAGTCCGAGGCGGGCGAGGCGCTTTCGCTTGCCGTCTTTGCCGATGACCTCGCGGCGCTGGCCGAAAGCCTCGGGCCCCCCGTCGCGATGGGCGGTATCTCGATGGGCGCGGCGCTGTCGATGCGGCTCGCGGTGATCCGGCCCGACCTCGTGCGGGCGCTGATCCTCGTGCGGCCCGCCTGGGGCGCGGAGGCGGCCCCGCCGAACCTCGCGGCGGTGGCCGAGGTCGCGGCGCTGATGGCGGCCGAGGGGCCCGGCGCGCGGGCGGCTTTTCTGGAGGGCGCGACGGCGCGCCATCTGCGGGCGGCCTCGCCCGACAACCTCGTCTCGGTGACGGGCTATTTTGACCGTGCGCCGCTTGACCTCACGCAGCGGTTGCTCGCGGCCATCGCTGCCGACGGGCCGGGCGTCACGCGCGCCGATCTTGCGGCGATGCGCCTGCCGGTCCTGATCTGCGGCTGCGACGAGGACGTGATCCATCCGATGACGCTGGCCGAGGACTTGGCCTCCCTTATCCCGGGCGCGCGGCTGGTTCGCGTGGCGCCAAAGCGCGAACGTGCCGCCCATGTCGCGGCTTTGCAGGACGCAATTGCCACCTTTCTGGAGACGCTCTGAGATGCCCAACCCCGCCCCCGGATGGCTGACCCGACTGCCCACCGACTGCCTGATCGCCGAGGTTTCGATGTGGTCGGCGGACCTGATCCGCCTTGCGGATGACCTTGTGCGGATCGGGCCGTTTGCAGATATCCTGCATGTGGATGTGGCAGATGGGGTATTCGCCCCCTCGCTTTTGTTTTTTCCTGACATCGTGGCGCGGATGCGGGCCGAGACGGACCTGCCGATCCATGTGCACCTGATGGTCGACGACGCGATCCTGCCCGCGCAGATCGCGCAGTTCGTCGAGGCCGGGGCCGACCTGATAAGCCTGCATGTCGAGAATGCCGCTGTGGCCGACGCGGCGCTGTCGCAGATCGCCTCGCTTGGCCTTGCCGCCGGGATGGTGCTGCGCGTCGAGACGCCCGTGGCCGAGGCCGCGCGCTGGCTGCCGCGCCTCGACATGTTGACGCTGCTCGGCACTGCGATCGGGGTAAAGGGGCAGGGTCTGCACCCGGACGCCCCCGCGCGGCTGACCGAGGCGCAGGCGCTGATCGCGGCGACGGGCCGGCGGATCGTGCTGGCCGCCGATGGCGGCATCCGCGACACGACTGTGCCCGTCCTGCGCGCCGCCGGGGCCGAGACGGTGGTGCTGGGCTCGCTCGCCTTCGGGGCGCCGGACCTTGCCGCGCGGATGGCGTGGCTGCGCGATTTGGGCTGAGGCGGCGCGAACATTAAGAGAACGGAGTTTTACTTTCTGCCGGGGGCCGCTATACTCGCGGCATGAACAGCCTTGATGAAAGCGATGCCTTCGAGGCCGCCGTGCCGCTGTCGCGCCGTGCCATGGCGGGGCGATTGGCGGGTGCCGATGCGTCTTATCTCGACGACCTGAACCCCGCGCAGCGCGAGGCGGTCGAGGCGCTGGACGGCCCCCTGCTGATGCTGGCGGGGGCAGGGACGGGCAAGACCAAGGCATTGATTGCCCGGATCGTGCATCTGCTGCGGCAGGGCAAAGCCCGCCCGAACGAACTTCTCGCCGTTACCTTCACGAACAAGGCCGCGCGCGAGATGAAGGACCGGGTCGGCCGGATGCTCGGCGAGGCGGCCGAGGGGATGCCCTGGATGGGCACCTTCCACTCGATCAGCGTCAAGATCCTGCGCCGCCATGCGGAACTCGTGGGCCTCAAGTCCAGCTTCACCATCCTCGACACCGACGACCAGTTGCGGCTGCTGAAACAGCTGATCGCCGCCGCCGACATCGACGAGAAGCGCTGGCCCGCGCGGATGCTCGCGGGGCTGATCGACGGCTGGAAGAACCGCGCGCTGACGCCCACTCGCGTGCCGTCCGCCGAGGCGGCGGCCTTCAACAACCGGGGGACAGAGCTTTACGAAGCGTATCAAGACCGTCTCCGCACCCTGAATGCGACCGATTTCGGCGATTTGCTGCTGCACGTCCTGACGATCTTCCAGGCCCATCCCGACGTACTGGCGCAGTACCAGCGCTGGTTTCGCTACATCCTCGTCGACGAGTATCAGGACACGAACGTCGCGCAATATCTGTGGCTGCGGCTACTGGCCCAGTCGCATCGCAACATCTGCTGCGTTGGCGACGACGATCAGTCGATCTACGGCTGGCGTGGTGCCGAAGTGGGCAACATCCTGCGCTTCGAGAAGGATTTTCCGGGCGCGAAGGTGGTGCGGCTGGAACAGAACTATCGCTCGACGCCGCATATCCTCGCCGCCGCCTCGGGCGTGATCGCGGCCAATGCCGGGCGCCTGGGCAAGACGCTGTGGACCGAGGCGAAGGGCGGCGAGAAGGTGCGCCTCATCGGCCACTGGGACGGCGACGAGGAAGCCCGCTGGATCGGCGACGAGGTGGAGGCGATCCAGAAGGGCCGTCGGGCGGTCCAGACAGGGCTCGACGGCATGGCCATCCTCGTGCGCGCCAGCCATCAGATGCGGGCGTTCGAGGACCGCTTTCTGACGATCGGCCTGCCCTACCGCGTCATCGGCGGACCCCGCTTTTACGAGCGGATGGAGGTGCGCGACGCGATGGCCTATTTCCGCCTGGCAGTCAGCCCCGAGGATGACCTCGCCTTCGAGCGTGTGGCGAACACGCCGAAACGGGGCCTCGGCGACAAGGGGATGCAGGCAATCCAGCGCGCGGCGCGGGCCGAAAAGGTGTCTCTGCTCGAAGCAACACGGGGCCTGCTTGCGCGCGGCGAGATGACAGGCAAGGCGGCGGGCCAGATGCGCGCCTTCGTGGCCGGGGTGGACCGCTGGCACGCGGAAACGCTCGGCGCGGGTCGGACGCATATCGAACTTGCCGAGACGATCCTCGACGAGTCGGGCTACACGGCGATGTGGCAGAACGACAAGACGCCCGAGGCGGCGGGGCGGCTTGAGAACCTGAAGGAACTCGTCCGCGCGCTCGAGGGGTTCGAGAACCTTCAGGGGTTTCTCGAGCATGTCTCGCTTATCATGGACAACGGCACCGAGGATGCGGCCGAGAAGGTCAGCATCATGACGCTGCACGCGGCCAAGGGGCTGGAGTTTCCGGTCGTGTTCCTGCCGGGCTGGGAGGATGGCCTCTTTCCCAGCCAGCGCAGCATGGATGATAATCCAATGAATAACAAAGGCCTCGAGGAAGAGCGCCGCCTCGCCTATGTGGGCCTGACGCGGGCCGAAGAGCTGGCGACCGTGTCCTTTGCCTCGAACCGGATGATCCACGGGCGCTGGCAGTCCTCGCTGCCTTCGCGCTTCATCGACGAATTGCCCGAGGCGCATGTCGAGGTGCTGACGCCGCCCGGCCTTTACGGCGGCGGGTTCGGGGCGGCGGGCATGGCCTCGACCATCGAGACGAAGGCGATGAGCGCCGACGTCTACAACTCTCCGGGCTGGCGGCGCATGCAGGAGCGGGCGGGTGCGCGCCCCATGAGCCAGCCGCGCGAGGGGCGCGAGATGGTGATCGACGCGACCGCCGTCTCGTCCTTCGCAATGGGCGACCGCGCGTTCCACGACAAGTTCGGCTACGGCACGGTCGTTGGGATCGAGGGCGACAAGCTTGACATCGCCTTCGACAAGGCGGGGATCAAGAAGGTTGTCTCGCGCTTCGTGCGAGGGGCCGAGGCAGCCGACGACGTGCCGTTCTGAGGGCGGAAGCGGCGGGCCAGGCCCCGCGCCGCACCCCCGGGATATTTCCGGACAGAAGAAGGGTCAGCGGTGCCGAGCGCGCGCCGCCAGAGAGTCGAGTCCGAAGACCGCAAGGCCCGCGAGCAGGCCCCAGAAGGCCGCGCCGATCCCGAAGACCACCGTCCCCGACGCGGTGACGGCAAGCGTCACGGCGGCGGCAAAGCGGTGCTCGGGGTGTTGGAACGCGCCTGTCAGCGCGCCTGTCAGAGGGCCGAGCAGCGCCAGTGCCACGATTGCCGTAACGAGCGCCGGCGGCAGCGCCGCGATCAGCGCGATGGCAAGTGGCCCAAGCAGGCCCAGGGCCACCCAGACGGCGGCATAGGCGAGGCTGACCTTCCAGCGCTGCGCCCGGTCGGGATGCACGTCGTCGCCCAGGCAGATCGCCGCCGTGATGGCGGCCATGTTGATCGGATGCGCGCCGAACAGCGCGGCGAGGCCCGACAGACCGCCGGTCACGGCCAGGGCGGGGCGGACAGGCGCCTCATACCCTGCGGCGCGCAACGTGGCGAAGCCGGGCAGGTTCTGCGAGGCCATGGTCACGAGATAAAGCGGCACGCCAAGGCCGAGAAGGACGCCCGGCTCCCACGCCGGGGCGATGAAGACCACCGCGGGCAGGCTGTGGGCCAGCGAGGGGGCCGGCCCCGTCGCAAGCCCCAAGCCAAGCCCGAGGCCAAGGGCGGCCAGCACCGCGAAGGACGGATTCCACAGCCGCACCAGCGCAAAGGCCGCGATCACGGGCAGCACGATGCCCGGTCGGTCCAGCGCCGCGTCCGGCAGGCGCAGCGCGAAGGGCAGAAGGACACCTGCCAGCATGCCCGCCGCGATCCCGTCGGGGATCGCCGTGACCAGGCGCTCAAGCGGTCTTATCGCCGAAGTCAGCAGGATCATGCCCGAGGCCAGCACGAACGCTCCGACCGCCTGATGGATGTCGATGCCGCTGGTGGCGGCGATCAGCGCGGCACCGGGCGTCGACCAGGCGAGCACGACGGGGACGCGGCTGTACCAGCCGAGCAGGGCGCTGCCCACCGCCTTGGCAAGGCAGATTGCAAAGACCCAACTCATCGTCTGTGCCGCATCGGCCCCGACCGCCGCCGCCGCCGCGAGGACGAGGGCGATGGTCGATCCGTAGCCGACGAGTGCCGCCACGAGGGCTGCCGAGACGAGGGAAAGCCGCATGGCCGCTCGCTAACAAGCCCGCCGCGTTACCGCAAACGCAAAAAGGCAACGCCCGGTCTTCGGGGCGTTGCCGGTCGCGTGAATTCCGTGCCGGAGAAAAGATGCGGCGACCCCAGGGAGGAGGAAGGGGTCGCCGCTGGTCCGATCGGCCCCGGGAGGAGGTGGAGCCTTTCGTACACCGGGTGGAAGCGTCGCCTCGGCGAGGCTTCCGAAGAAAGTGCGGCGGCACCAGGGAGGAGGAGAAGTGCCGCCGCTTTTGCTACGAACCCCTCCGGGAGGAGGTAGAGGGGTCCCGCAAAGAACTTTACTTGCCGTAGGCCGCCTCGCGGGCGATCTCGGTGATGAGTGCGCGGTGCATGCCGAGGTCGGCAAGCTCACGGTCCGTCAGCGCGTTGAGCTCGCGCCATGTCTGCACATACATCCGGCGCTTTGCCAGACCCGTACGGGCAGTCGCGACCAGACCGACAATCCGCTCGGCCAATCCAGCGCTGGATGCGCGTGTCGTGTTTACATATGCCATGTTCATCAGCCTCATCTTCTTGTCGCCGGATCGCCTCTTCGTCCGACTGTTAGGGCAAACATACCCCGATGCTGCAGATGCACAATGCCTTGCAGCGTCAATGCTGCCATGCAGCGAGAACATGGCTTTTGTCATCAAAAATTGACACGTTTTCCGGGGGTTTCGCGGAAACTTTCATCGGTTTGTCAAGCCTCACTTGCCGGACGCTGCGGAAGTGACGAGGTTTGACTGGCGACTATGCAGAGGGAGAACGCGATGGCAGACCGTGATGATGTGATGCGGGCGCTGGGCGCGATCCGCCTGCCGGATGGCGGGACGCTTGCCGACCGCGACATCGTCCGCGCGCTGTCTGTCGAGGGCGACCTCGTGCGGTTCGTGATCGAGGCGGAGGACCCGGACGCGGCGCGCGCGCTGGAATCTGTGCGCCGCGCCGCCGAGGCTGCCGTGCTGGCACTGCCCGGCGTCACCCGGGTGCAGGCGGTGATGACCGCGCACGGGCCGGCGCCGAAGCCCGCCGTGCCCAGCCTCAAGATCGGTCAGCATCCGACGCCGCAGCAGGGCGGGCCGCAGCGGATCACCGGCGTGGATCGCATCATCGCCATCGCTTCGGGCAAGGGCGGGGTCGGCAAGTCGACCGTCTCGTCGAACCTCGCCGTGGCGCTCGCGCGGCAGGGGCGGCGGGTCGGCCTGCTCGACGCCGACATCTACGGCCCTTCGCAACCGCGCATGATGGGTGTCTCGGCCCGTCCGGCCTCGCCCGACGGCAAGACCATCCTGCCGCTGCAGGCGCATGGCGTCACGATCATGTCGATCGGCCTGATGCTGAAGGAGAACGAGGCCGTCGTCTGGCGCGGTCCGATGATCATGGGCGCGTTGCAGCAGCTTATTACGCAGGTGGAGTGGGGCCGGCTTGACGTGCTGATCGTCGATCTGCCGCCCGGCACGGGCGACATCCAGCTGACGCTGTGCCAGCGCACCCACCTGACGGGCGCGATCGTCGTGTCGACGCCGCAGGACGTGGCGCTTCTGGATGCCCGCAAGGCGCTCGACATGTTCGTGAAGCTGAAGACCCCGGTGCTGGGCCTGATCGAGAACATGTCGACCTATGTCTGTCCGAACTGCGGGCACGAGGCGCATATCTTCGGGCATGGTGGCGTGAAGGACGAGGCGGCGAAGTTGGGCCTGCCCTTCCTTGGCGAGATTCCCCTCAACCTCGACGTGAGACTTGCCGGAGATGCCGGGCGGCCTGTCGCGGCAGATGACGGGCCGATTTCCGACGCCTACGCGGCCCTTGCAGCGCGGCTGGTTGCGGGCGGGATGGCCTGACCGTCTGCACGGGAC
>JANPJD010000025.1:0-1705 GCA_031425325.1 Rhodobacterales bacterium
GTTTCAGGCGCGTCCGAGCCGTGGACCGAGTTCTCGCCCACGGAAAGCGCGAATTCCTTGCGGATCGTGCCGTCGGCGGCATTGGCGGGGTTCGTGGCCCCCATCACTTCGCGGTTCTTCGCGATCGCGCCCTCGCCTTCCAGCACCTGCACGACAACCGGGGCCGAAGCCATGAACTCGGTCAGTTCGGCAAAGAAGCCACGCTCGCGGTGGACGCCGTAAAAGCTTTGTGCCTGCGAGAGTGACAGGTGGATGCGCTTTTGCGCGACGATCCGCAGGCCCGCCTCTTCGAACTTGGCGTTGATCTTGCCGGTCAGGTTGCGGCGCGTGGCGTCGGGCTTGATGATGGAAAGGGTGCGTTCAATGGCCATGGGTCCGTCCTCGATGTTCGGCGGGAAGGTCCCGCCCGGATGTGCGGCGCCCTGCTAGCATGGGGGGGCGCTGATGGAAAGCGCGACGGGCGGTGTCCCGCGGTCCCGGCCCGGCGATGGGCCCGGCGCTCTTCGACGGAAACTCTCGACCGGAGAGTTTCCTGTCGCTCATCACCCCCAGCGGGTATTTTTGCCGAAAAGAAGCCGGGGTTGGGGCGGTTGACAGCCCCCCACCCCTCGGGCATCCCCCCGGTCATGCTGAGGATCACAGACATCACCTATTCCGTCGAGGGGCGGCCCCTGTTCGAGGGGGCATCCGCGACGATTCCCGCAGGCCACAAGGTCGGCCTCGTCGGGCGCAACGGCACCGGCAAGACGACGCTCTTCCGGCTGATCCGGGGCGAGCTTGCGCTGGAGGGCGGCGAGATCAGCCTGCCCTCGCGCAGCCGCATCGGCGGTGTGGCGCAGGAAGTGCCGTCCTCCTCGACCTCGCTGATCGACACGGTGCTCGAGGCGGATACTGAACGCACTGCCCTGCTGGCCGAGGCCGAAACCGCGACGGACCCTGCGCGCATCGCCGACATCCAGCACCGTCTGGCCGACATCGACGCCTGGTCGGCAGAAGCGCGTGCGAGCGCCATCCTGAAGGGCCTTGGCTTCGACGCCGAGGCGCAGTTGCGCCCCTGCTCTGATTTCTCGGGCGGCTGGCGGATGCGGGTGGCCTTGGCAGGTGTGCTTTTCGCGCAGCCGGACCTTTTGTTGCTCGACGAGCCCACGAACTACCTGGACCTCGAAGGCGCGCTCTGGCTGGAAAGCTATCTCGCGAAATATCCCCACACCGTCCTCATCATCAGCCACGACCGCGGCCTTCTGAACCGGGCCGTGCAGGGCATCCTGCATCTTGACGCCCGCAAGCTGACCTACTGGAGCGGCCCCTACGACCAGTTCGCCCGCCAGATGGCCGAGCGGCGCGCCGTGCTGCAAGCCGAGGCGAAGAAGCAAGAGGCGCGGCGCGCGCATCTGCAGAGCTTCGTCGACCGCTTCAAGGCCAAGGCATCGAAGGCCGTGCAGGCCCAGAGTCGCGTCAAGATGCTGGAAAAGATGGAGACGATCACCCCGCCCGAGGAGGCACGAAAGCAGGTCTTTACCTTCCCCGCGCCCGAGGAATTGTCGCCCCCCATCATCAACCTGGACGGGGCGGCGGTCGGCTATGGCGGCGCGCCGGTGCTGCGGAAGTTGAGCCTGCGGATCGACCAGGACGACCGCATCGCGCTTCTGGGGCGCAACGGCGAGGGCAAGTCCACGCTCTCGAAGCTGCTCGCGGGGAAACTCGC
>JANPJD010000026.1:0-16921 GCA_031425325.1 Rhodobacterales bacterium
CATTTCTTGGTCGAGCGCGAAGACGGGCTCAAGATCGGCTTCACCCAGATCGCGGGTCTGGTCGCCCGGCGAATCATGTCGTTCGTGCGCGAAGGCGATGTGGTCGAGGCCGGCCAGCGCGTGGGCCTGATCCGCTTCGGCAGCCGGGTCGACGTCTATCTGCCCGCCGGGACGGTGCCACGAGTCCTGCTAGGCCAGCGCTCGATCGCGGGTGAGACGATCATCGGCGAAGTTGGCGGCGATCCGCGGTTGACGGGCGTCAGCCAGTGACGAATGACGGGGGCGAGCAACGCGGGATTTCGCTGCGGGCGTTCATCCCCAATGCGGTCACCGTCCTCGCTCTGTGCGCCGGTCTGACCGGCATCCGCTACGCCTTCGCCCAGGATTGGGAGAAAGCGATGATCGCGATCTTGGTGGCGGGGATCCTCGACGGGCTTGACGGGCGGATCGCGCGGATGCTCAAAGCCAATAGCAAGTTCGGCGCGGAGCTCGACAGCCTGTGCGACAATATCGGCTTCGGCACCGCACCGGCGTTGATCCTGTTCCAATTCTCGCTAAGCGACGCGCCGCGCTTTGGCTGGACGGTCGCGTTGGCACTGGCAGTGGCCTGCGCGTTGCGGCTGGCGCGGTTCAACGCGCGGATCGACGCCGACTTCCAGCCGCACAAGGCCGCTGGCTTCAATACCGGGGTTCCGGCGCCGGCCGGGGCGGGGCTGGCATTCGCGCCGGTCTATCTGTGGCTGCTGACCGGCGATGCGATATTCACCGACTGGCGGCTGGTGATGCCGTGGACCCTGTTTGTGGCGGTGCTGATGATCTCGGCGATCCCGACCTTCAGCTGGACCAGCATCCGGATTCGCCGAAGCTGGCGGGTGGTCGGCCTTGCCGGTGTTGCCGTGCTCGCCGCGGCGCTGATCAACGAACCCTGGCTGACCTTGCTGGTGACGTCCTTCGCCTATCTGGCGAGCGTGCCGTTCAGCCTGTTGGCCTATTCCAAGGTCAAGCGGCGGCGCGCAGTCGCGGCGTAGCGCGGACGACCTTGGCCCGGGCGATGGAGCGCAGCGGATAGCGAATGCGGAAGGTCGCGGTCTGCACCGGCACCCGGATCGACTGGCCCTTGAGGGCGGCGAGGATCTTCCCGCCGCTCTGCTGAAGGGTCGCCGCGGTCACGACAACGAGCAGCCACATGGTGGCGAGGAAGATGAGGGTAGCGAGTGCAGCGATCATGGCATCACGTCCTTGGTTTGACGGCTGAACCATCGTGGACCCGTTTCGTTCCATTTTGAGACACAAGCCGTGGTTGGACGAGCGAATGTTCCTGTTTTGTTCTGACTTGTCAAGCGGGCGCGTTTGCCATGGCCCAACCCCTTGAAATGACGCGGCGCTTGAGCTAGTGGCCCGCGCATCCCGCAGATGGAACTGACATAAACCGGTTCCGGCCTTTGGCTGGTTCTAGTTCCATCGAGGAAGAAACCGGAAGGAGAAGACCTATGGCGAGCACGCTCGTCACCATGCAGCAATTGCTCGAAGCCGGAGCCCACTTCGGCCACCAGACCCACCGCTGGAACCCCAAGATGAAGCCGTATATTTTCGGCGACCGCAATGGGGTCCACATCATCGATCTGTCGCAGTCGGTGCCGTTGTTCGCGCGCGCCCTTGACTTCGTCCAGTCGACAGTCGCCCGCGGCGGCAAGGTGCTGTTCGTCGGCACCAAGCGCCAGGCACAGGATGCGATCGCCGATGCCGCCGCCCAGAGCGGCCAGCATTTCGTCAACCATCGCTGGCTCGGCGGCATGCTGACCAACTGGAAGACCATTTCCAACTCGATCAAGCGGCTGAAGACGCTTGAGGAGCAGCTCGGCGGCGAAACCGCGGGCCTGACCAAGAAGGAAGTGCTCCAGCTGACCCGCGAGCGCGACAAGCTCGAAAAGAGCCTTGGCGGCATCCGCGATCTGGGCGGTCTGCCCGACGTCATGTTCGTCATCGACACCAACAAGGAAGAGCTGGCGATCAAGGAAGCCAACGTGCTCGGCATTCCGGTCATTGCGGTGCTTGATTCCAATTCGGACCCGAGCGGCATCGCTTTCCCGGTTCCGGGCAATGACGACGCCAGCCGCGCCATCCGCCTTTATTGCGAAGCGGTCGCGACCGCGGTCGCCGAAGGCCGCGCCGGCAATGCCCAGGCGCGTGGCCAGGACGTCGGCGAAATGGCCGAGCCTCCGGTCGAGGCCGCGCTCGAGGCTTAACTTTCCTCTCCTCCCGCTCGCGGGAGGGGATCGAGGGCTGGGCCTGTAATTTCAGGCCTCGACCCCCACATACTCACCCCCAGCCCCTCCCGCACGCGGGAGGGGGGTTCGAAGGATTGAAACTATGGCTGAGATCACGGCTGCTTCCGTGAAGGAACTGCGCGAGCGCACCGGCGCCGGCATGATGGATTGCAAGAAGGCGCTGGCCGAAAACAACGGCGAGATGGAAGCCTCGATCGACTGGCTTCGCGCCAAGGGCTTGTCGTCGGCCGCCAAAAAGGCCGGCCGCACCGCCGCTGAAGGCCTTGTCGGCGCCGCCGTCGCGGACAAGAAGGGGGCGTTGGTCGAAGTGAATTCGGAAACCGATTTCGTCGCCAAGAACGAGCAGTTCCAGGCGTTCGTCCGCGACGTCGCGGGTCTGGTGCTGACCAACGGCGAAGACGTCGACGCGCTCAAGACCGCTACCTATCCCGGCGGCGGCACGGTCGAAGAAAAACTGACCGACAACATCGCCACGATCGGCGAGAACCAGTCGCTGCGCCGCGCCGCGGTGCTCGAGGTCGAGCAAGGCGTGGTGGTCAGCTACGTCCACAATGCCGCGGCCCCCAACATGGGCAAGATCGGCGTTCTGGTTGCGCTCGAAAGCGCAGCGCCAGCCGATGCGCTGACCGCGCTTGGCAAGCAGTTGGCGATGCATATTGCCGCCGCCAATCCGCTGGCACTCGATGAAACCGGTCTCGACCCGGCGCTGGTCGAGCGCGAGCGTCATGTCCTGACGGAGAAGGCGCGCGAATCCGGCAAGCCCGAGGCGATGCTCGAGAAGATCGTGCAGGGGCAGATGGCGAAGTTCTTCGCCGAAGTCACTCTGCTTGGTCAGAAATTCGCGATGAACACCGACATCACCGTGGCGCAGGCTGCCAAGGAGGCGGGCGTCGAGGTGGTGGGCTTCGTCCGCATGGCCGTAGGCGAAGGCATCGAGAAAGAGAAAGAGGACTTTGCCGCCGAGGTGGCAAAAACCCTCGCGGGCTGATCCCTTTCGGTTCGAGGATCTGAAACAGTGCGCCTCGAAAGGGCGCACTGTTGTCGTTTGGGGGATGACACATGGGCACGACGGTCGGGCAGGGGGCGGGCATGGCCGATGTGGTCGTCATCGGCGGCGGGGTCATGGGCTCGTCGGTCGCCTACTGGCTGACACGGCAGTCTCCCGGCCTGTCGGTGCTGGTCGTGGAACGCGATCCGACCTATGCTCGTGCGGCGACGGCGCTGTCGGTCGCCTCGATCCGCCAGCAGTTCTCGACCCGCGTGAACGTCTCGATCTCGCGCTTCGGCATCGAGTTCATCCGGGATTTCCAGACTCATCTGGGGCATGACGTCGGCATCCCCTCGCTTGGGCTGCGCGAGAACGGCTATCTCTTCCTCGCTTCGACCGCCGGGGGGGCGGCGACGATGGTCGACCTTGCGGCGATGCAGCGCAGCCTGGGTGCAGCGACCGAGGTGCTGACCCCCGGGGAGGTCGCGCGGCGCTTTCCCTGGATCGAGACCTCGGACCTGAGCGCCGCCTCATTCGGGCCGCGCGACGAGGGATGGTTCGACAACATGGGCCTGCTTTCGGGCTTCAAGGCAGCGGCCAAGGCGCAGGGTGCGCGCTTTGCCACCGACGAGGCCGTGGGGTTCGAGATGAGGGCAGGGCGCATAGAGGCCGTGACGCTGCGGGGCACGGGACGCATCGCCTGCGGCGCGGCAGTGGCCGCCGTCGGCACGCGCGCGGCCGCAGTCTGCGGTTGGGCTGGCCTGACCCTCCCGGTCGAGCCGCGCAAGCGGACCGTTTTCGTGATCGACGCCCCGAACGCCCGCCACCCCGACGCACCGCTGCTCATCGACCGGGGGTTCTATCTTCGCCCCGAGGACCGCCACTGGATCACAGCCACCGTTCCAGACGAGGACTTAGGCTGTGAGATCAGCGACTTCGAGCCGGACCTTGATCTGTTCCAAGAGATAATCTGGCCGCAGCTTTATGCCCGCGCGCCCGGATTCGATGCCGTCAAGGTCGTGCGCCACTGGGTTGGGCAGTACGATTACAACAGGCTCGACCAGAACGCGATCCTCGGGCCGCACCCGGATGTGCCGAACCTGCATCTGATGACGGGCTTCTCGGGACATGGGCTGCAGCAGGCCCCGGCAGTCGGGCGGGGCGTAGCCGAGATGATCCTGACGGGCGGTTGGCAGACGCTCGATCTGTCGGACCTTGGCGTTGCGCGGGTGCTCGAAGGGCGGCCATTCCTTGAGACTGCGGTCGTCTGACTTAGCGGCAGGCTGCAAGAAGTTCGGTGAGGTTCGTGGCATAAACCTCTGGCTTTTCGACTGAACCACCCGTGAAGACTCCCGATCCCGCAACCAGGATGTCCGCACCGGCCCGTGCGATGCGCGCAGCGGTGCCAAGGTTCACACCGCCGTCGACCTCGATCAGGATGTCTCGTCCGGCGGTCATGGCGCGCAGCGCCTCGATCTTGGCGAGCTGGCTTTCGATGAAGGTCTGTCCGCCGAACCCGGGATTGACGCCCATCACACAAATCAGGTCCACGAGGTCAAGAAGATGCGGCACGGCCTCGACGGGTGTGCCTGGATTGATCGCGAGGCCGGCCTTTTTGCCTGCAGAGCGAATGGCTTGCAGGCTGCGGTGGATGTGCGGTCCGGCTTCAAGATGGACCGTGATCACATCGGCACCGGCCGCCGCGAACGCCTCGATGAACGGATCGGCGGGCGCGATCATCAGATGCACGTCCATGAACGTGCGGATATGCGGACGCAAGGCAGCGCACATGCCCGGGCCGAAGGTCAGGTTCGGCACGAAATGCCCGTCCATGACGTCGACGTGAATCCATTCGGCCCCGGCATCCTCGACGGCACGGACCTCGGCGCCGAGGTTTGCGAAGTCGGCGGACAGGATGGAGGGGGCGATACGGATGGGGCGGCTCATCTGGCGATCCGGCTAAGGTGCGATATGCTTATGCGACGCTAGGGCCAGCGGAAAGACCCATCGGACAGATCCAGTATATACATAATACTGCTTATCGGACCAGACCAGGGGGTAACCCTAAGCCCCCGTACCGATCAGCGCCTCGATCTCGCTCCGGGACGGCATCGAAGGCGCTGTGCCCGCCCGCGTGACCGAGATGCTGGCCGTCGCACAGCCGTAACGTACCGCCTCGACCGGCGGCAGCCCGCGGGCGAGCGCCGAGGCGAAGCCGCCCGTGAAGGCGTCACCGGCTCCGGTCGTTTCAACCACCGGTCCGGCGGCGAAGACCGGGACGTGCACTGTCGTCGTGCCGTCGTGAAAGAGCGCACCCTGAGCGCCGAGCGTCACCACGACGGCACCGGCGCCTTGGGCGCGCAGCGCCTTTGCGGCGGCGAGCGCCTCGTCGGGCGTCGTGACCGGCAGGCCGGTCAGTGCCTCGGCCTCGCTTTCATTGGGGGTGACGTAATCGCAAAGCGCGATCATGCCGTCGGGCAGGTCGGCGGCAGGCGCGGGGTTCAGGATCGTGACCGCCCCCCCTGCCCGCGCGAGCGCCAACGCATGTTGCGCCGCCGGGATCGGCTGCTCGAGTTGGGTCACGAACACCGCCGCCCCGGCGATCAGGTCGGCATGGGCATCAATGTCGGCCACCGAGATCTCGGCCGCAGCCCCCGGTGCCACGATGATCGCGTTGTTACCGGTCGCATGTTCAACGAAGATGTAGGCAGCACCCGTATAGCTGTCGGACTCGGTCACCGCCGGATGGACTCCGGCCTTGGCCCAGGTCGCCATCGCCATCCGGGCGAAGTCGTCGCGCCCCAGGCGTGTGATGATATGCGTCTCGGCCCCCGCCATGGCGGCGGCGACAGCCTGGTTCGAGCCTTTGCCCCCCGGCCCGAGCGCGAAGGACCGACCGAGGATCGTCTCGCCCATCTTCGGCTGCCGGTCGGCGCGATAGGAGGTGTCGGCGACAAAGACGCCAAGGATGACGACGCGGTTTCGGGTCATGCGTCGGGTCCGATCACGCCCTTGCGGAAGATGAAGCAACCGTAGAAGCGCCGCTCTCCGGTCTGGATCACGGCATAGGCCTGCTTCGCCTGCTCATAGAAGGCAAAGCGCTCGACCGAGATCATCGGGCGCGGCCGGCCCTCGGCGGCGTCGATGGCTGCCTGGACCTCGGTCTGGACGGGAGGGACTGTCGCGGGATCGCCAACAATCTCCATCCTCGCCGCAAAATCGTCCACGAATGTATCCAGCGGCAGAACGGACAGAACCGCTTGCGCCACCTGCCCCGCCGTCAGGTTCTCCATCCGCAAGAGCGTGCCGACGCGGGTCTGGGCGGCGATGCTGTCGGCGGGAAAGTTGGTGTCGGCGAGCACAAGCGTGTCGCCGTGGCCCATCGCGCGCAAGGTGTGCAGCACGTCGGCGTTCAGTCGGTTGTCGATGCCCTTGAGCATTGGGTTCTCCGGTCAGGCGAAATGGGTGGTGATGGCGGTTGCGAAGGCGCGGGCGAGGATGTCCTGCGCGAACGCATCATAGTGGATACCGTCAAGCGCGCTGACGGTCACGAGCGGTCCTGCATCGACGAACGGCACGCCAAGCCGCGCCGCGGCCTCGGCGATCCGCGCACCGAGGTCACGCGAGCGCGCGGCACCGCCGTCAAAGATCAGGCCGAGATCGCCCGTCTCGACGATCGGCGGCGGGGCCACCAGCAGCACGCCCGGCGCGCTTCCAGCCGGGCCGCATCCCGACGCGCGGATCGCCAAAACCACCCGCTCCAGCGACAGGGCGATGTCAGTCGCGTTGACGCCAAAGCGGCTTTTCAGATCGTTGGTCCCGAGCATCAGCAGGACCACATCCACCGGACGGTGACTTTCGAGGATCGCGGGCAGGACCGACAGCCCGTTGCGGTGCAGCCCTTCGACCGGATCGTCATGCACTGTGGTGCGGCCCGGCTGACCCTCGGCGATCACCTGCCAGCCGGACAGCAGCGCACCAATGCGTGTCGTCCAGCGTTCCACGTAAGCATAGCGATCCGATGCACCGAACGCCGCCATCGGCATCGTGCCATGCGTGTTGCTGTCGCCGTAGCAAAGAAGCGTGCGGGTCATCCGATGCGCTCTCCGCTGTCCTCGTCGAACATGTGGATAAGGTCGGGCTGCGGTTCGAGATGCACCGTCTGGCCCGGCGCGAAGGCGTGCCGTTCGCGGAACACCGCCGTCAGGTCATGCGCGCCGTGGCGCAGCACGACATGCGTCTCGGACCCGGTCGGCTCGATCACTACGACCTGCGCCTCGATCCCCCTGTCGCCCAGCGTCAGGTGCTCGGGGCGGATGCCGAAGACCACGCGACGGCCCTCGTTCAGGCCGGGGCGATCCGGCACCGGCAGGAACGCACCGTCGACATCGACCAGCGTCTCGCCCGGTGCCTTGCGGACCACGCCGGGCAGAAGGTTCATGGCGGGCGAGCCTATGAACCCCGCAACGAACACGTTGGCGGGCCGGTCGTACAACTCGAGCGGTGCGCCCACTTGCGCGATATGCCCGTCGCGCATCACGACGATCCGGTCCGCCATCGTCATCGCCTCGATCTGGTCATGCGTCACGTAGACCGTCGTGGTCGACAGGCGCTGGTGCAGCTCGCGGATCTCGGAGCGCATCTGGACGCGCAGTTTCGCGTCGAGGTTCGAAAGCGGTTCGTCGAACAGGAAGACCTGCGGGTCGCGCACGATGGCACGGCCCATTGCGACGCGCTGGCGCTGGCCACCGGAAAGCTCGCGCGGGTAGCGCGCGAGATAGGGCTTCAGTCCAAGGATGTCGGCGGCGCGGGCCACCCGCGTCTCGATTTCGGGCTTGGGCATCCCCTGCATCTTCAGCGGAAAGCCCATGTTGGCCCCCACCGTCTTGTGCGGGTAAAGCGCGTAGTTCTGGAACACCATCGCGATATCGCGGTCGCTGGGCGGCAGGTTGTTCACGACGCGCGCACCGATGCGGATGGTGCCCGAGCTTACCCCCTCGAGCCCCGCGATCATCCGCAACAGCGTGGACTTGCCGCAGCCTGACGGCCCGACCAGCACGACGAACTGTCCGTCCGCGATGTCCACGTTGACGCCGTGCAGCACCTCGAGAGCGCCGTAGGCCTTGCGTAGATCGCGGATCGTCACCTCGGCCATGCGTCCCGTTCCCCTGCCCCGGTCCCAGCGTGTCGTCATGCCTAGCGCAGCGTCGCCAGCCTGTCCACCGCCTGAGCATACTAACATGTCAGAGGCTTGACTCGCGGAAATCTTGCTGTGACTGTTCCCTCCTGTCCGGGCTGACCGGACGCCGAGACCGGGTTCTTCCGGGCCACGAACGACCCCGAAGCGGGCATCAGGCCGGCGCCATCCGATGCGCCTCTCGCGCATTCACATGGGAGGTCAATGATGAAGATCGGACACTACGAGGCCGCCGTGCGGTCGATGATGACACGCCGTGGCCTGCTCAAGGGCGCGGCCGGGGTCGGCGGTCTGGCGGCGATGGGGGGCCTCGGCTTTGCCCGCCCGGCGGCGGCGCAAGGCAACCTGCGGGCGCAGATCCTGGCGATCCCCGGCGTCGGCGCGGGCAGCCCGACGGATGTTCACTGGCAAGAGGTCGGCGCGCTGACGCTTGACGCAACCAAGGCGAACGTCGCCGAGGGTGAGTTCGCGGGGGTCGAGTTGACCTTCATGGGCCTGAACAACCAGAACCAGCACAACGTGCTGTTCCGGGGCTTCCTGAAGGCGTGGGAAGAATACACGGGTGCCAAGATCAACTGGGTCGACCTTGCCCAAGCCGACTATAATGCGCGCCTTCAGCAGTCGATCGCGACCGGGACGGTGGATTACGACGTGCTCGCGATGGGTGCCCCGTTCGAGGGTGACACCGCCGGACGCGGTCTTCTGTCCGAGATGCCCGACTGGGTGAAGGCGCAGATCGACATGGACGACTATGTCGATTACCTGAAAGCGCCTGTCGGCACCTGGGACGGCAAGACCTACCGCATCTCGATTGACGGCGACTGCCACACCTTCGCGTACCGCACCGACTATTTCGGCGAGGGCAGCATCTCGGGCATGGCCGAGCCGCCCAAGACCTGGGAAGAGGTGAACGCCGTTTCGAAGGCCGTCATCGGCAAGGAAGACCCGCTGACCGGCACACCGGCGCACGGCTTTCTCGACCCGCTGAAGGGCTGGGGCGGGTTCGGGTTCTATTTCCTTGAGGACCGCGCGACGGCCTATGCCAAGCACCCCGACGATCCGGCCTGGCTGTTCGACGCAGATACGATGAAGCCGCGCGTCAACAACCCGGCCTTCGTGCGGGCGATCCAGGAAGTGATGGATCTGATTGCAACGCCGGGGGCCTACCCCGCAGACCAGATCAACGCCGATCCGGGCACGACCGCCTTCTCGCAGTTCCTCGCCGGAACGGGCGGGATGCTGACCTGGTGGGGCGATGTCGGCTCGAACGCGCGCACGTCGGACAGTTCCGTCGTGGGCGACGTGGTGGGCTTCAGTATCCTGCCGGGGTCGAACCAGGTCTGGAATTCGGCGACCGGCGCCTGGGAAGAGCGCTACAACGAGGCGCCGAACATGGCCTATCTTGGCTGGGGCGTTTATGTCACCAGTCGCGTCGAAGGCGACGAGAAGCGCAAGAAGGCCGCGTGGTCGGCAGCGGCGCATCTGGGTGGCAAGGACATCGCGCTCTGGATGGCGGCCTATCCGTCGGGCTACCAGCCCTACCGCCAGTCGCAGTTCCAGTACGAGGAGTGGGAGGCCGCGGGCTATGACCGCGCCTTCGTCGAGGACTATCTGGGCAGCAACCTCGACAGCTACAACCACCCCAATGCCGCGCTAGAGCCGCGCATCCCCGGCATCTTCCAGTATTACTCGGTGGCCGAGGACGAACTGGCAAAGGGCTATGCCGGGCAATACGCCAGCGCACAGGAAACCGCCGACGCCATCGCTGCCGCCTGGGAGAAGATCACCGACCAGATCGGCCGTGACAGCCAGATCGCGCTCTACAAGGCCTCGCTCGGGCTTTGACCGTGACGACCTGAGAACGGAAGGCGCGCAGCCAGCGGTTGCGCGCCTTTCATTTGCATGGGGCGTCAGGTCCGCGTGACGACCACCTCAAGGTAGGCGCCGTCGACCACCATCGTCCCATCCGTCGCCCGATTCATCCGCCCGATCAGCGCCAGAATATCCCGCTCGAGCGCGGCCTTGCCATCATCCGGCAGCGCGGCAAAGGCCTTGAGCGTCGGGCCGTACCAGGTGCGGAACACGTCGACGTAATGGGCCGGCGAACGGTAGCGGAAGGTGAAGTGCCGTTCAGTCGCGCGGACTGTGCCCTTGCCCGCGAAGAGAGCCTCGAGATGCGCCCGGGTTCCCCACAAGGCAGGCGACCGCGCGCCCGGAGGCGGCGGCAGATGACCCCCGATGATCTTGAAGAGCTGCCCGATGAAGCTCTCGGGCGTCCAGTTCGCCATGCCGATGCGCCCGCCGCTGCGGCAGACGCGCGCGAGTTCCGATGCGGCGCGATCCTGGTCGGCTGTGAACATCACGCCGAAGGTCGACAGCACCACGTCGAATGCCCCGTCCGCGAACGGAAGCGCCTCGGCGTCGGCGGTCTGGAAGTCGATGTCCAGTCCATCCGCCTCGGCCCGCTTCCGACCGGCTTCGAGATGCGCCGGCACGTAGTCGGTCGAGGTCACGTCCGCCCAGCGGCGCGCGGCCGCTAGCGAGGCGTTGCCGTTGCCGGCCGCGACGTCGAGCACGGTCTCGCCCGCCCGCAGATCGACGGCCTCGCACAGCATCTCGCCCACGATCTGAAGCGTGGTGCCGACGATGGAGTAGTTTCCAGAGGCCCAGGTGGCCTGCTGGCGCGCCTTCAAGGCGGCGAGGTCCGGCTTTTGGGAAACAAGGGTATCGGTGGTCATTGTGAATGTCCTTTTTGCAAGAGACGCCATCGCGGGCGTTGCGCGTGGCATACCGAAGCCCTGCCACCGCGGGCCAGTGAACCAAGAGGAGCAACTCGCTACAGACTGCGGATCAGTCAGGCGGCAGCAAAACTCGACACGACGATCCAGTTTGCGAAGGTGCGCGTCAGGCTTCGGTCGCCGACAAGGCGAATGGTGCCGCGCGAGACTTCGCCCGACAGGCTTGAGAACCCCATGAAGGCCGAGGTCATCGCGCGCAGGTCGGCCTCGACGTATAGATCGACGTCCTGACCGGGATCGGTGGTGCACAGCTCGATCGGCTGGCCGTGGCGAGCGATCAGCCAATAGGTCCTGTCATGCGCCGGTGCGGCCGGATAGGTGAAGCAAATGACCCACTGCGGCGCAGCCGGGAAAGCCTCGCGCCTGAGCTTCTGCCAGATGTTCCACATCAGCACCCGGGCATCGAGATGCTCGAGCGTCACCTCGCGGTCGATGTTGCGATGGGCCCACCGGCCCAGTTCCCGGACGATCGGCATCAACTCTTCGGCCATCGGGGTCGCGAGATAGGCGATCTCGCCCCCCTTCGCGATCCGAACGATCAGACCGTTCGCCTCCAGTTCCTTCAGGCGTTTGGACAGGAGCGTGGGCGAGATCGTCGGCAGGAACCGCCTGATCTGGTTGAAGTGCCTCTGGCCGGCGTGGATCTCGCAGAGGATCTGGATCGTCCAGCGCGGCTCGAGCACCTCGCAAGCCTTGGCGACAGGGCAAAAGGTCAGATAGCAGTCGCGGGTCATGGCGCGCCTCCGTCCGAGTCCGGGTTCACGGGACAAGGGTACGCCTGCGCGACCGGCCAGGATAGTGCACGATCTGTATCAGGCCATGCCGCCAGACCGTGTCGGCGACGCGTTAGCCGGGCTACTTGCGCGGCGCGCGCGCGTCCGTCCTGTACCAGCCCGCGCCCGCGCGGGTGTTGCGAGTAACCTTTTCCCGTTGGCTCGCCTCGTCTGGCGTCTCGGCGCGGATCTCGACCGGCACTTCCGCCGCGTCGCGACGGAACGGGATCACCTGGGCCAGCGGCGAGCCCTTCTCGATGACGTGCAGGCCATCGGGGCCCGTGGCGAAGAAGGGGAAGTGGATCGGCGCGGTATAGGTGTCGGTGTCGACGATGCCTGCGAGGATCTGGAAAACGCCGTTCGGACGGTTGAGCGGGTCGATGAACAGACAGCTCCATCCCGGCGGCGTGCGGATCGTCCAGAAGTTGTGGAACTTGCAGGGCGGTCGATCGCCCCACGGGTTGCCGCGCACCTGGTGCATGCCGTGGTTGCTTGCCATCGTGCGGTCGAAATCCCAGCCCGTCTCGACATGCCGCCCCTCGTCCGAAATCGTCATGCGGACGGTTGCCGCGAAAGGGATGATCCAGCCGGTCGTCATCGCATCGAGGAAAGGCATGCAGCGCTTGATGGTCAGGCCCGTGTCGGTGTTCGACACCACCCGGTCATCCACTGCCGGCAGTTTGCGGAACCAGCCCGGCAGATAGTCCTTCGCAGGCACAGGCGGCGCGATCACGCCGTGATCGGCAGGCTCGCAGGTAAAGCGAAGGACGGGGGCTGGCGTGCGTTTCAGCAAGGAAAGGCTCCGGTTCGGGACGTGGCAATGTTAGGACGAAGCAGGCCCGGCGGGAAGCGCGGCGGGCCGCTCGGCACGCCAAACCTGCTGTCCGATATAGGCGATGGGATGCAGCGGCCGGTCCGGGGGACCGCACCGACCGCCGCCTGCGGGATCAGTCGTCGTCCGACGAGTTGCTGCTCGAGTTCGAGCTGCTGTTCGAGCTTGAGTTGCTGCTGGAGTTCGAGCTGCTGTTCGAGCTTGAGTTGCTGCTGGAATTCGAGCTGCTGTTCGAGTTGGAGTTGCTGCTCGAGTTCGAACTGGAGTTGCTGCTCGAGTTGGAGTTCGAGTTGCTGCTGGAGTTAGACCCAGAGTCGCTGCTGGAGTTCGAGTTGCTGTTCGAGCTTGAATTGCTGTCCGAGTCGGAGTTGCTGCGTCCGATGTTCGACCAGTTGCGAAGAACCTTAGTGTCGTCCGAGGCGTAACGCTTCACTCGGAAGTCGGTCGACGCTGTGGCCCCTGCCGCTTTCGTGGCACGGTCGATCGGCTCGCCTGCAGCCGGGGTGCGCGCAGCGGCGGGGCTGACGAGCGAGGTGCCGGCCACGAGGACGGCGGTTGCGAGGGTCACAAGTTTCTTCATCTGATGCTCCGGTTCCATGTTGTCGGCGACGCGCCGTGTCTGGGATGTGCAGGCTTTGGCGGCATGCGTCCATAATCCGTGGACCTAGCGCCTTAAACCGTCGGGCAAAAGCCTTCACGATCGGTGCCCGTAAACGCAAGTTTAGGCCGACCCGGCCCGGATCGTCGGGACCCAGCGGGGCTTGCGCCGCTACCAAAGCCCGCTAACATGCTAGTATGACCGAGCAGGGTGACCTTCTGCATGTCGTCTCGAACGACGACATCTCCGATCGCCGTCAGGCGGTGGGTCGGGCCATCGTCTGGGGCTCGGCGGCGCTCTTGCTTGCGGTCGCGGCGGCGCAGGTGCTGGACCAGATCGGCACGGTCGAGATCGGCTTCGCGAACTGGCGCCCCACGCTTTATGCCTATGTCCTGTGGTCGGTCTGCCTCTGCTGGGGGCAAGTGCTGATCCGGGGCGAGCAGGGCAAGCGGGTGCTCTTCGTGCTGCCCGCCGTTCTTTTCGTGCTGTCGCTTGCGATCATCCCGCTGCTGCTGGGCCTTGTGATCGCCTTTTCGGACTGGAACCTTTCGTCCCCCGACGGGCGGCGCTTTAATGGCTTCGACAACGTCGTGCAGATGTGGGGCGACCCGTTCTACTGGAACGCGATGCTCAACATGGTCTGGTACAGCGCCGCGATCCTTGTCGAATATGCCATCGCCTTCGGTCTCGCGCTGCTGCTGAACGCCCAGATCCGGGCGCGCAAGTTCTTCCGCGTGGCCTTCCTGCTGCCGCTGATGCTGTCGCCGGTCGCGGTATCCTGGATGATCGGCAAATCGATGCTCGAGCCGCGCTTCGGCCCCCTCGCCCGGCTTGCGCGCTGGCTCGGCTGGGATAACCCCGCCTTCTTCGAGACCGCCGGAATGGCGCGCTTCATGATCATGGCGATGGATGCCTGGACCTACATCCCGTTCATGATGATAATGATCCTCGCCGGCCTTCAGGCCATCCCGCGCGAGGTGCAGGAGGCGGCCAAGGTCGACGGCGCAAGCGCCTGGCGCGGCTTCTGGGAGGTAACCTTCCCGCTGATGCTGCCGGTCTCGATCACCGCGATCCTGATCCGCATCATCTTCAAGCTGAAGCTTGCCGACATCATCATCACGGTGACATCGGGCGGTCCCGGCGGGGCCACGGATTCGGTCACGAGCTTCATCTTCCGCGAGTATCGCGACCGCTCGAACGTCGGCTACGGCACCATGCTCGCGATGGTCTATCTGGTGATGATCGTGATCTTCATGACCATCCTGATGAAGTTCGCCGACCGCTGGCTGAGGCCTCGCACATGACCGACACCGCCAGCGCACCGATCTTTCGCGACCATGCCGAGGACCGCCCGCCGCGCCTTGCCTGGTATGCTTCTCGCGCAGCGATCTACGGCATGCTGATCCTCTGGGCGGTGATCTGCCTCTTTCCGATCTACTGGACGATCACCACAAGCTTCAAGATGGCCCCCGATGTGATGAAGGGCCACCTCGTGCCTTACATCGACTACCAGCCGAAATGGCTGGGCTGGCGCGCGCTTGGCCTGTCGCCAGATACCATCGGGTCCGAGTCCACGCCCCGAAGCGAATTCATGCGCCGCTTCTGGAACTCGGTCGTGATCTCGTTCAGCGCGTCGGGGCTTGCGGTGGTCCTGGGTAGCCTAGCGGCCTATGGGCTGTCTCGGTTCTCATATCGTTTCGGACGGATGCGGAACGGGGATATAAGCTTCTTCTTCCTCAGCCAGCTGATCCTGCCGCCGGTCGTCCTCGCCCTGCCCTTCCTGGTGCTCTACAAGGAACTGGCGCTCCTCGACACGCGGATCGGGCTGATCCTTCTTTACACGCTGACCGTGCTGCCCATCGTCGTCTGGATCATGCGCGACCAGTTCGCGGGCATCCCGACGGAACTCGAGGAGGCGGCGCTGGTCGACGGGCTGGGGGTGTGGGGGGCGTTCCTGACAATCGTGCTGCCCATCGCCCTGCCCGGCATGGTGGCGGCCTTCATCCTGTCGCTGGTGCTGACGTGGAACGAGTATTTCTTCGCAGCCCTGCTGACCTCGACCCACGCGAACACCCTGCCGGTGATGGTGGCGAGCCAGACGGGATCGCAGGGCATCAGCTGGTGGAGCATGGCGGCGCTGAGTTTCGCGGCGATCCTGCCGCTGATCGTGATTGGCATCGTGCTCGAGCGCTACATCATCAAGGGGATGGCAGCAGGAGCGGTGAAGTGAGGAGGCGAGCGCTTTTCGGACTCGCAGGCTTCGTGGCATGGCGTGACCTGCCGCAGACGAGCGCGTCGCCGCCATGCTGAAGGGCATCGACCCCCGCCTGTCTGCGGACCTTGTCCATGCACT
This sequence comes from Rhodobacterales bacterium, assembly GCA_031425325.1. Taxonomy (GTDB): domain Bacteria; phylum Pseudomonadota; class Alphaproteobacteria; order Rhodobacterales; family Rhodobacteraceae; genus Aliitabrizicola. Next base: position 15,828 of record JANPJD010000026.1, read on the forward strand.
GATGCTGATGGGGCATGGCGACGACATCGTGGTCTGCGACGTGAACCATCCGGCCGCGAGCATCGCGGCTGACACGACCTACGGCTCGCTCCTCACGATGACCGGCTGCGGCATCCCAGAGGCGCTTCAGGCGATCCTCACGCTCATGCCGCTCGACAGCTTCGTCCCTGCCCCGGTCTGGCGCATGGAGGTGGTGGGCGACCCCGAGGGCGTGGTGCCGATCTTCGGCCGGGTGCAGGCCGTGCTCGACCGCGCCGAGGGGCGGCCCGTGACGGTGGCGCGGCTCGAGCGGTTCGCCTTCTACGCGGCCGCGAAGCGCGCCTTCTGCATCCTTCGGACGTCCGATCCCGGACCTTACGGGTGCTTTATCCTGAGGAAAGGCGTGATCTGAGGGCAGCAGCGGGGATTTCACACCCCCGCACCCCCGTGGGATATTTGCGGACAGAAAAATGGAAAGAAGAGGGGCGAATGGCACTTCCGACGCGACATTGGGACAGGCATGGAACGGGCGGGCTGACCTTCACGGAGCTTGGCTTCGGCGCGGCCCCGCTGGGCAATCTGTACCGCGCAGTCAGCGACGAGGAGGCGGACGCGATCCTCGAGCGGGTCTGGGCGGCGGGCATCCGCTATTTCGATACGGCCCCGCTCTATGGCCACGGCTTGGCCGAAGCGAGACTGGGTCATGGGCTGCGCTCCAAGCCTCGTACTGAATTCGTCGTGTCCTCGAAAGTGGGCCGTATCCTCACATCGGCCCCACGGGCCACGATCGATTTTCATCCCTGGGTGGATGGGCTACCCTTCACCTGCCGCTATGATTATTCCTACGATGGCACAATGCGCTCGTTCGAGGACAGCCTGCAGCGCCTGGGACTGGAACGGGTCGATATCGCCTTCATCCACGACATCGATGTCTTCACCCATGGTGACCAGCAGCAGGCGGTTTTCAGTCAGGCCATGAAAGGCGCTTACAAGGCCCTTGCCAAACTACGCGAGGACGGAGTCGTGGCCGCCCTAGGGGTGGGGGTCAAAGTATGTCAGCCCGGTTATAAGGCGCGTAAGCAGGGCGATTTAGAATGCTTTATGCTGGGCGGGCG
>JANPJD010000027.1:0-2563 GCA_031425325.1 Rhodobacterales bacterium
AGATGAGGACCGCCTTCACCAGCATCTTACAGCCCGTAGCGCGCCCAGGCGGCGCGATCCTCGATCTGCGCCACCACAGCGGTCGTCGCCTCGGCCCCGAGGCGGCGCAAGAGCGACCGACGCTGACCGTAAATCTGGAACTTCACCTTTTCGCCGAAGATTTCCTTCATCTTCGGCACAATGTGACCGATCCCGTCTGCAAGACCAACTTCGACCGCACCCGCCCCGACCCAGATATCCGCATTGAACAGATCGGTCGTGGGCGAAAGCCGCGCGCCGCGCCGCGTGCGGACATGCTCGATAAAGGCGCGGTGGATCGGCTCCTGCAGGGCCTTCAGCCGCTCCACATCCTCGGGCTTTTCGGGCAGGAACGGATCGGCGAGGCTTTTCGACCGCCCGGCCGTCACGACGCGCCGCTCGATTCCTTGCCGGGCCATCAACTCGGCGAAGCCGAAGCTTGCAAAGATCACGCCGATCGAGCCGAGGATGGAGCTGTCGTCGACCCAGATCTGATCCCCGGCGCAAGCCAGCCAGTATCCACCGGACGCCGCGACGTCCTCGACGAAGGCGTGGACCGGCACCTTCTTTTCCAGCGAGAGCCGCCGTATGCGGGCTGCGATCAGTGACGATTGCACTGCCGAGCCGCCTGGCGAGTTGATGACCAGAGCAACCGCCGACGGTTTGCCGCGCGAGAAGGCACGCTCGACGAAAGGGGCGAGGCCCGCGTCGTTCAGCCCGCCGCGCGCACCGGCGGCGATCGTGCCCTGAAGGCGCACGACCGAGACGAGCGGGGGCTTCTTTAGAAAGGGGATGAAACGGTTCATGCTTCGGACTTAGGTCAGCCAAGCCCGTCCAACAAGCGCCATCGCCGCGCGGCGTTGCCGCAGCGGGCGCGAGATGCGATGTAAGGGCATGATCGACAAGCTCGGGATGTTCATCGCGCTGGCCCGCGAGCGCCATTTCGGGCGCGCCGCAGAAGCGTGCGGCGTGACGCAGCCGACGCTTTCCTCGGCCATCCGCCAGCTTGAGGATCACCTGGGGGTGCAACTGGTGTTCCGGGGCTCGCGCTTTCAGGGGCTGACCCCCGAGGGTGAGCGCGTGCTGGAGCTGTCGCGCCGGATCGTCGGCGATGTCCGGGCCCTGCGCGACGAGATGCGCGTCGTGCGGTCGGGCCTGACGGGCGTGCTGCGGCTCGGGGTAATCCCGACCGCTCTTTCGATGGTGGCCGACCTGACGGGCCCATTCCTCATGCGCCATCCGAACGTGCGCGTCTCGGTGTTGTCGCGCACCTCGGTCGAAATCTTGGCCCAGATCGAGAGCCTCGAACTGGACGCGGGCATCACCTACCTCGACAACGAGCCGCTCGGGCGAGTGGCGCAGGTACCGCTTTATTCAGAATTCTACCGCTTCCTGTGCAGCAGGGCCTCGACCCACGCCGGTCGGACCGAAGTCACCTGGGCAGATGTCGCGCGCGAGCGTCTGTGCCTGTTGACCTCGGACATGCAGAACCGGCGGATCGTCGACCAGCATCTGGCCGAGGCCGGGGTGGCCGCCATGCCGCAGGTGGAAAGCAACTCGACGATCGCGCTCATCGCCCATGTCCAGACAGGCCATTGGGCGAGTGTGGTGCCTGCAAAGCTTGCCGGACTTCTCGTGGCGGGCGGGCTTGTCTCTGTTCCGATCGTCGCGCCCGAGGTCGAGCACGTCGTGGGGCTTGTCACCGCCCGCCGCGACCCGCTGACACCATTGCTGGCAGCCCTCTGGACCGAGGCGGAGCGGCTGCGGGCCTGATAGATTTCCTCTATCGCGCAACGGCTTCTCGATATTGATACGCCTATCGGCCTGCGGCAAACTGCGGCCAGCCAGCCGGAGTGTGCGATGACGACAGATACTGCCGAGATCGAGGCGCGCGTGGGAGAGATCCTGCGCGCCCATGTCGGCGTTGAAGGCGCGCTTCTTCCGATCCTTCATGCCGTCCAGGCGAGCTTTGGTTTTGTCCCGCAGGCTGCGCTGCCCCTGATCGCCACATCGCTGAATATCAGCCGCGCCGAGGTTCATGGGGTGGTAAGCTTCTACCACGATTTCCGCGACGCGCCTGCCGGGCGGCATGTTGTCAGGCTTTGCCGCGCCGAGGCCTGTCAGGCGATGGGGGCTGACCAGGTGGCCGATCATGCGCTGAAGCGCCTTGGCCTTGGCTGGCACGAGACAACGCCGGACGGGGCGCTGACGGTCGAGCCGGTCTTCTGTCTCGGCCTTTGCGCCTGCGCCCCGGCGGCGATGGTGGATGGCCGGCTTGTCGGTCGGGTGGATGTTGCCCGCCTGGATGTGCTGCTCGATGAGGTGACGGCATGAAGGTCTTCGTGCCGCGCGATGCCGCAGCGCGGGCGCTTGGTGCCGATGCCGTGGCCGAGGCCGTGCTGCGCGAGGCGCAGGCGCGCGGCATCGCGGTCACGCTGGTCCGCAACGGGTCGCGCGGCATGGTCTGGCTGGAGCCGATGCTGGAGGTCGAGACCGAGGCAGGCCGCGTCGCCTTTGGACCGGTTGCGGCAGGTGACGTCGCTGG
>JANPJD010000028.1:0-20553 GCA_031425325.1 Rhodobacterales bacterium
AGGGTGCGGGCGACGGCGCGGGCAGGGGGCGTTGAGGGCCACAGCCCCGACTCGGGATGGCGGCTTGCAAGCTCTTCAGCGATGGCCAGGCTGTCGGCCACGACGCTGCCGTCTGGCGTCCGCATCGCCGGGACCGTGCGCGCCGGGGAAAACCGCGCGAGCAGGGCCGCGACCTCGTCGGTGTAAAGCCGGGCGGTGTGGGTCCGCACCGGGATGCCGAACGCGTCGAACAATAGCCAGCCGCGCAGCGACCAGCTTGAATAGGCGCGGTCGCCGATCGCGAGATCGTAAGTCATGGGTGCTCCTTCATTCTGCAGCGGGACGGTATCAGGCCGCCCGCCCGATGCGTCATCGTGATTTGTGCGCCGATCGATGCTGGTCCGCGATCAGGCCAGGTGGTTCACCCGCTCAAGCCGCCAGCCGTCCGCGGAGACCAGGACCGTCGTGACCGACAGCGGCTCGATCTTCTGCGCGAAAGCCGTGGTCGTGGACACGCCGAGCGCGCGCTCGACCTGCGTCAGGATCGGTCCGAAATGTGCGACCACGATGATCTCGGGCGGGGCATCTGCAAGAAGGACATCGACCGCGCGGTTGACCCGTGCGGACAGCATTCCCCAGCTTTCGCCCTCGGGTGCGGCTGGCTCGCCGGGTTCGGACCAGAAGCGGCGGATCAGTTCGGGATCGCGGGCCTCGGCCTCGACAAAGCGCAGGCCTTCCCAAGCCCCGAAGTTGATCTCGCGCAGGTCGGCGAGGGGGGCAAGGCAGGGGCGGCGCAGCGCCTCGGCGGTCGACCGTGCCCGCACGAGGTCCGACGACAGGACCGGGGCATCGGGCAGGAAGGTCCGCAGCCGGTCGAGGGCCGCGCTGTCCGACAGGTCCGCGGGTCGGTCCGTCCAACCGATCATCTCGCGTGCATGGGTCGGGCCATGCCTGACCCACCAGAGGCGCGTCATGTCAAAGCATCGGGCAACCGGCCCTTCAGAACAAGGGGAAGCCCCGCGATCACGGTGACGACAAGCGCCACCTCGGCTGCGAGACGCTGGTTCAGCCGCCCCTGCGCGTCGCGGAACCGCCGCGCCAGCGCGTTGTCGGGGACGATCCCGGCCCCGACCTCGTTCGTGACCACCGTGACGGGCGACGCACAGGCGCCAAGTGCCGCGATCAGGTGCGACGCCTCGGCCTCGAGATCCGCCTCGGCCAGCATCCGGTTCGTCAGCCACAGGGTCGCGCAGTCGAGAAGGACGGCCGCATTGGGCGGGACCGAAGCCAGCGCCGCAACGACGTCATGCGGGGCCTCGACAGTCGTCCATCCCTCGCCCCGGTTGGTCCGGTGCGCTGCGATCCGGGCCGTCATTTCGTCGTCCCAGGCCTCGGCGGTCGCGATGTAGAAACGCGGGGCGGCCCATGCCGTGACCAGTTTTTCGGCAAATCGCGACTTGCCGGATCGTGCCCCGCCGATCACGAGACTGTGTTGCCGGAACCCGCCTGAAACAACTGATCCGCTCACGCGTTCGCCGCGTAAGAAGTGCAAAGAAGCGATGGACCGGGGGTGTAGGATGGCATTCGACGCATATACCGACCAATCGATGTCGCGCCAAGCGATGAAGGCAGAACTTCTTGATGCCGAGACAGAGTTGCGGCTTGCTTATGCGTGGCGCGACCAGCGCGACGAGCAGGCGCTGCATCGGCTGATCACGGCCTACATGCGACTCGCGATCTCGATGGCCGCCAAGTTCCGCCGCTACGGCGCACCGATGAACGATCTCATCCAGGAAGCAAGCCTCGGGTTGATGAAGGCCGCCGACAAGTTCGATCCCGACCGGGGCGTGCGGTTTTCGACCTATGCGGTCTGGTGGATCAAGGCCTCGATCCAGGACTATGTGATGCGGAACTGGTCGATGGTCCGCACAGGCTCGACCAGCAGCCAGAAGGCGCTTTTCTTCAACCTTCGCCGGGTGCAGGCCAAGCTGGAGCGCGAGGCGGCCCAGCGGGGCGAGACGCTCGACGGACACCAGTTGCGCGAGCGCATCGCGCATGAGGTGGGCGTCCCTCTCGCAGATGTCGAGATGATGGAGGGGCGGCTGTCCGGGTCGGACTTCTCGCTGAATGCCACCCAGTCGTCCGAAGACGAAGGCCGTGAGTGGATCGACGCGCTTGAGGATGATTGCGAACAAGCCGCCGACCGGGTCGAAGAGGCGCATGACGCCGCACACCTGCGGACCTGGCTTGTGACGGCCATGAAGTCGTTGAACGCGCGCGAGCGCTTCATCGTAACAGAGCGCAAGCTGCGCGACGCGCCCCGCACGCTGGAATCGCTCGGCGAGGAGTTGGGCCTGTCGAAAGAGCGCGTGCGTCAGCTTGAGGCCGCCGCGTTCGGCAAGATGCGTCGCAGCCTTGAGCAGCAGTCGCGCGAGGTCCACCATTTCCTGGTCTGACCGGGTCGCGGCGGGCCTTCTTGCGGCGGTGATCGGCGTGTCCGCCGGAGCCGCCGAGATCGAAGCCGAGGGGCTGGATCGACTGTCTTCCGCTGACATCGTGTTGATCGGCGAGGTGCATGACAACCCCGCGCACCACGAGAACCAGGCCCGGGCTGTCGCGGCGCTTCGTCCCGCCGCAATCGTGTTCGAGATGCTGACCGACGCGCAGGCGGCGCGAACGCCGCGGGACCGGACGGATGCCGAAAGGCTTGCCCGGCTTTACGACTGGCAGGCGCGCGGCTGGCCTGACTTCGCAGACTATCACCCGATCTTTCTGGCGGCTCCCCGCGCCGAGATACGTGGCGGCGACCCCGGCACGGCCGAGGTGCGACGCGCGGTGACGGAGGGTGCGGCGACAGTGTTCGGCGCTGATGCCGCCCGCTTCGGGCTGACGAAACCACTCGATCCTCTGGACCAGCAGGCCCGGGAGCGCGAGATGGATGAGGCCCATTGCGGCGCGCTGCCGGCCGAGCTTCTGTCAGGCATGGTCGAGGCGCAACGCCTCCGCGACGCAGCCCTTGCCCGCGCCGTGGTTGACGCGATGGCCGAAACCGGCGGCCCCGTCGCGGTCATCACCGGCAATGGCCATGCAAGGCGGGACATCGGTGTGCCTGCGGTTCTGGCGCAGGCCGCGCCCGAGCTTCGGGTGCTGTCCATCGGCCAGATCGAGGGGAATGCGGGCGGGACGCAGCCGTATGACCACTGGATCGTGACGGGCACGGTCGATCGCGGCGACCCCTGTGCGGCCTTTGGCACCGAGACGCGGCTTGATCGCGGTGCCGCTGAAACCGTCCCCGGTTGAGTTTACGCTGCACCGCGCCTACACCAGCGCGATGACCCAAGGCGAAAGTCGCGGCATGCTTGAGGGCAAGCGCATCCTTCTGATCGTCGGCGGCGGCATCGCGGCCTACAAGGCGCTCGACCTGATCCGTCGCCTGCGCGAGCGGGGCGCTGCCGTGACGCCGGTCATGACGCAGGCAGCGACAGAGTTCGTAACACCCCTGTCCGTCTCGGCGCTTGCGGGCGAAAAGGTCCACCAGCGGCTGTTCGACCTGACCGACGAAGCCGAGATGGGGCACATCCAGCTGTCGCGCGTGGCCGATCTTATCGTCCTGGCCCCTGCGACCGCCGACCTTATGGCGCGCATGGCTACCGGACGGGCGGACGACCTTGCCTCGACGCTGCTGCTTGCGACCGATACTGCGGTGCTGATCGCGCCCGCGATGAATGTGCGGATGTGGGAGCATCCCGCCACGCAGCGCAACCTTGCGCGGTTGCAGGCGGACGGCGTCCGGCTTGTCGGCCCGAACGAGGGCGACATGGCCTGCGGCGAATACGGGCCGGGGCGTATGGCCGAACCACTCGAGATCGTGGCGGCGGTCGAGGCGATGCTCTGCAGCGGACCGCTGGCGGGGCGGCATGTCCTTGTCACCTCGGGGCCGACGCACGAACCGATCGACCCCGTGCGCTACATCGCCAATCGCTCGTCAGGCGCGCAGGGCACGGCGCTTGCCCGGGCGCTGGCGGACCTCGGCGCGCGGGTGACATTCGTCACCGGGCCCGCCGCCGTGCCGCCGCCGTCGGGTGTGACCGTCGTGTCCGTCGAGACCGCGGCAGAGATGCTGACCGCCGTGCAGTCCGCCTTGCCCGCCGATGCGGCGATCTTTGCCGCCGCTGTCGCGGATTGGCGGGTCACGAACGCCGCCGGTCACAAGATGAAGAAGGGTGGCGCGGGACTGCCTACCCTCGACCTTGCCGAGACGACGGATATCCTCGCCACCGTCGCCCAAGGCGCCGATCGCCCCCGCCTTGTGATCGGGTTCGCCGCCGAGACCGATGACGTGATAACCCACGCCACCGCCAAGCGCCTTCGCAAGGGCTGCGACTGGATCGTCGCCAACGACGTGCGGCCCGAGACGGGCATCATGGGCGGCACCGAGAATGCGATCACCCTAATCACTGCCGAGGGGGCAGAGACGTGGCTCCGCATGGGCAAGGCCGAGGTCGCGCGCAGGCTTGCCGACCGCGTCGCGGCATTCCTCGGATGAGGGTCCTCCGCGTTCCCGGGCGGCGGGTGGACAGCCGCCCATGATGCCCACCCTTCATCTCATGTGGGAGCCTTGGGCCGATCCGGGCCTTGGGCTGCCTGCCTACGAGACGCCGGGGGCGGCGGGGGCCGACATTCGCGCCAACCTGCCTGCGGGGGATCGCGCGGCGGGCATCACGCTGGCGGCCATGCAGCGGGTCATCGTGCCAACCGGCCTGCGCTGCGAAATCCCGCCCGGCTTCGAGATGCAGATCCGGCCCCGCTCGGGGCTGGCCCTGAAGCACGGGATCACCTTGCCCAATACACCCGGCACCATCGACAGCGACTATCGCGGACCGCTTGGCGTGCTCTTGGTGAACCTTGGGGCCGAGGCCTACACGATCCGCCATGGCGACCGCATCGCGCAATTGATCGTGGCCCCGGTCGTGCAGGCGCGCTTCGCGTTGGTCGAGGGCCTCTCCCCGTCCCTGCGGGGCGAAGGTGGCTTCGGCTCGACGGGGCGCGGCTGATGATCCTTGTGCTGGCCGTGATGGCCACGATCTGGGGCATCGGCATCGTGATGAAGGCCCCGGTGCGTCTGCGGCTGACGCTGATCGCCGTGGTCTGGCTTGGCGTCGTGATCGCGCACCTTGTTCTGCCCGAAGGGCATCCGCTGCGCGTGGCGACCGGCGGCTCGGCCCAGGTCTGGCTGACGCTTGGCCTTTTCGCGGTGCTCGTGCTCGGCTACCGGGCGGGGATCGGTCGGCTGCGCCATCGCGCCGCCCCGGTCGATGAGGCCGTGCGCGACGCTCCGTTCCGCCCTGCCGAACTTGACCGCTATGCGCGCCACATCATGCTGCGTGAGATCGGCGGACCGGGGCAGCGCCGGCTGAAGGATGCCCGCGTCCTCGTCGTGGGCGCGGGGGGGCTCGGCTCGCCTGCGCTCTTGTATCTTGCGGCCTCGGGCGTGGGGCGGATCGGCATCATCGACGACGATGTGGTCGAGAACTCGAACCTGCAACGCCAGGTGATCCACACCGACGCCCGGATTGGCATGGCCAAGACCCTCTCCGCTGCCGAGGCGATGCGCGCGCTTAACCCGTTTGTCGAGGTGCAGACCTTCACCCGCCGCCTGACGCCCGAGATCGCGGTCGACCTCTTCGACGCTTTCGACCTGGTGCTCGACGGGTCGGACAGCTTTTCAACCCGCCTTGCCGTGAACGCGGCGGCGGTCGCCACGGGCACGCCGCTGCTGTCCGGTGCGATCACCCAGTGGGAGGGGCAGGTCGGCCTTTACGACCCCGCGCACGGCGGGCCGTGCTATGCCTGCGTCTTTCCGACGCCCCCCGCCCCCGGCACGGTTCCGACCTGCGCCGAGGCGGGGGTCGCGGCCCCGCTTCCCGGCGTGATCGGAAGCCTGATGGCGCTGGAGGCGGTGAAGCACCTGACCGGCGCGGGACAGGGCTTGCGCGGGCGCATGGTGCTGTTCGACGGCCTGCACGGAGAAACCCGCACCATTGCGCTGCGGAAACGGCCGGACTGTCCTGTTTGCGGCGCCGCAGAGCGGGTAGTGTCTCAGTTTGAAATCGGGCGGGGTTGACGTGGGTCTCGCCCCCGCCCAGCGCATCCTATATGCTTACCGGGAAGCATAGGAGGCAAGACATGCCGACAGGACCGAAGGGCGAGAAGCGGCCAGCCGATGCGGTGGGGCTGGCCGTCCACATTGCCAGGATCGCCACGGGCGAGGTTGACGACACGCCCGTTGACGACGGTAAGGACAAGGCGGCTCAGGCGATGGGGCGGAAAGGTGGCGCTGCACGCGCGGCCAGCATGACGCCGGAGCGACGGGCAGAGATTGCTAGGGCTGCGGCTGCGAGGCGGTGGGGCAAGGGTGGTTGACAAAACCCTGCTAATTTCGTAAATGGTTGCGCGGACAGTTGCGCAACCAAAACGGAGTTTGGCAGTGGTTGACCCCTATGACTTCTTTAAGGACCAGTTTCCCCAGCAGAGTTGGGCATCATTCCAACCGTCCTGCGAACAGCATACGCGGCGGCTAATGATCTTGCTGCAAGCGACCCGATTCTCCAGATCGAAAGTGCAGTGGACAACCGAGGTCGGCTGATTTCTTGGGCGGTTGATCTTGGCATGAGGCGGGCGATTGAGAACGGGTCGCTCCAATGTGACTTTCGATGGCGCGAATACGCGAAGCCAACGGGTCGGTATCTTGAATTACGGTTTTCACACTCGACCGCATCAATCAGTCAAGTTGAAGACCCGAAGCGCCAGCCGCGCAAAGTCGTGTTTCGAGAGAACGCAAGACTTCAAGTCCCAAGCTTATTTGACGGCTTAGAAGAGCCCGAGCCTTTGACAGGCGCTCCACATTTCATTCTTATTCATGAGTATCAGGAATTAAACTTTGCTCATTTTGGCCTGCCGTCTTCAACATCTGCCAAAAGGTGGGAATGGTGTTCAAGCAATCTCATGAGCCTACCTCACGAAGTTCCTGCTGAGGGTCCACCAACAGAAAACACAGATACAGACTTTGGGGAGGTCGGCCTCCTTAAGCAAGAAATCGAAAAGTACCGTAGGGACCATGAGTAATTCAAACAATGTCGTCAAGCTTCGCCCTGCTGGGGCCGACCACGATAAAGCGCGGCGGTTGATTCCTGCCCGCTTGATTGAGGGGCGCTTGGCCAAGGGCTTAAACCAATCAGAGTTGGCGACATTGGTCGGGGTAAGCAGGCAGGCGGTTTCGTCTTATGAGCAAGGTGACAAGGCTCCAGAGCCGGAAACTATGATGGCAATCTCTAGGGCCTTGGAGCAACCGATCAACTTCTTTTTGACACATCCCCCTAAGAACTTCGGCCCGCTAAGTGTCAGTTTCTTTCGGAAAACTGGTGCGGACACCAAACGAAGGAATATGGCTTGCGAGGTTTACGCACGGTGGTTCTCTCAGGCTGCGTTCACTTTTGAGGCGTTCGCAAATTTCCCGGAAGTTTCGATCCCCTCATTTGAGCCGGCCTCAGTCGATACCAATAGGTATGATGACTTGGAGATAGAGGATATTGCGGAACGGGTTAGGAGCCATTTCGGCTTGGGCCTTGGTCCAATTTCTAATGTCGTTAGGCTGATGGAATCAGTTGGCGTTGTAATGTGTCGTTTGGAGATGGAGGGGGAAAAAGTAGAAGCTTTTTCTTTTTGGAGTGGTTCTCGTCCTTTTGTTTTTCTTGCCTCAGACAAGGACAGCGGGGCGCGAGCAAGATATGACGCAGCGCATGAGCTAGGCCATCTTGTCCTCCATCGCTGGGTTGGTGCCGACGAGATTGAGGACAAGGCCAGGCTGAAAGAGATTGAGCGGGAGGCGGATAGGTTTGCTGGAGCGTTCCTGCTTCCTCGGAAATCGTTCCCTAACGAGGTTTACTCACCTCGACTTGGTGCATTTGTAGAATTGAAGAAGCGGTGGAAAGTATCAATTCAAGCTATGATTTATCGCTGTAAGAATCTGGGGATTTTCGATGAACAGCAGGTCACAAACCTTTATAAGCAAATCTCCTTCAAGAATTGGCGCAGCCGCGAACCGCTCGATGGGCCGGATGGCCTTCCGTTGGAGAGACCGATTCTTCTGGGTAAGATCGCTACGCTAGTGCTGGAAAGTGGCAGAATGCATCCAGACGAGATCAGGCTCGGGCTTGGCTACTCCGCGCCTGTCATCGAAAAGCTTCTTGGTCTTTCGGCCGGCACCCTAGGATACGGCACGGAAATTGAACTCGCCCCATCCCTGAAGTGAACATTCATGCTTGACGATAAGCAAGAAGGTTCATATAAGGAGGGCATGAACAAGCTGTCCCTCCAGACCCGCATCACCATCCTCAACCTTCTCGTTGAGGGTTCTTCCATGCGCTCCATCAGCCGCATCACGGGCGTGTCGATCAACACGGTGACGAAGCTGCTTGAGGATGCGGGTAAGGCCTGTGCGGCTTACCACGATGCGACTGTCCGCAACGTGAAAGTTGCTCACGTCCAATGCGATGAAATCTGGTCGTTCTGCTACGCCAAAGACAAGAACGTCGCGACCGCCAAGGCAGCGCCGGAAGGCGCGGGCGATGTGTGGACCTGGACCGCGATTGACCGTGACAGCAAGATGATCCTAGCTTTTGAGGTTGGCGACCGTTCGGGCGCGACCGCAATCGAGTTCATGGACGATCTACGCGCCCGTCTTGCAACTCGCGTCCAGCTTACCACAGACGGCCATAAGGCATACTTGGAGGCGGTCGAAGGCGCATTTGGGGGCGATGTAGACTACGCGATGCTCGTGAAGCTGTATGGCGATGCCACGGGCACCAAGGGCCATGAGCGCAAGTATAGCCCAGCTGAATGCACCGGCGCTCGCAAAGAACTGATCTCAGGCCACCCGGTCAAGGAAATGGTCAGCACGTCGCATGTCGAGCGGCAGAACCTGACGATGCGCATGGGGATGCGCCGCTTCACGCGCCTCACCAACGGGTTCAGTAAGAAGCTGGAAAACCACCTGCACATGCTGTCGCTCTACTTCGTGCACTACAACTTCGTGCGGATGCACAAGACACTCCGGATGACGCCCGCAATGGCTGCTGGTGTAACGGCCACGCTGCACGACATGACGTGGCTTGTCGGGATCATAGATGCTGCGGTTCCGGCACCGAAGCCGCGCGGACCTTACAAGAAAGCGCAAAAATAAACCCCGCAGACCGTAGTCTGCGGGGGGGCTGCTGGGCGCACCATGCAGCGTTGCAAATGACGACATAGCGCACTGCTAGCGCAGTTTCAAGGGGAAAATCCGTGGCGCGAGGCGCACTGTATGTTGACGGCTTCAATTTGTATCATGCAATCAATGATTTAGAGGCCCCGCACCTTAAGTGGTTGGACTTGAGTCGACTTGCTGGCTTGATAGCGCGAGGCCATGCGAAAACTATTGAAGAGGTCGTCTTCTGCACCGCCTTCTTCCCCGGAGACACGGGCAAGCGGTCGCGACACCAAGCCTACATAGACGCATTGGCGAACGTAGGGGTTCGGACACAACTTGGGCACACTACCAAAGAGCCGATGTTTTGTGACAAAGAGAAACACGGGTGCGGCCATAAGTGGGACGCTCCCCGAGAGAAAGGGACGGATATCAATGTCGCGCTTGCCGCTTACATCGGGGCAGTGAACGGTATCTATGATGTCTGTTTTGTGGTTTCGGCGGACACTGACCAAGCCGCGACTTTTCGGGCTATCCGCCGTGATTTCCCATCAAAGAGGATCGTGACCGTGGTGCCGCCTGGCCGTCCTTCGTCAGCCCACTTAACGAATCTTGCCAACGCAACACTCAAGTTAACCGCCGACCATATTGACCAATGCCTGCTCCCCGCTCTCGTCGCAGCGCCGGGAAAGCGTGCGGTTCGCTGCCCCCCTGAGTATCTGCCGCCTACAGGATGGGTGCATCCCGACCAGAGGCCAAGGAAGTAAATTCAAACTGAGACACTACCGCAGCGCGGTCCGACTTTACAGCGCCGAGTGCCGCCCAATAGTCTGCCCCACCAACCGATCAGGGAGTTATCCGATGAAGCCCCGCCTCTCCGTCAGCGCCGCCGTCGTAGGCCTTGCCCTGTCTCTTGTGCCTGCCTTTGCACAGGACCTGCCCGATCTTGCGGGGCGCGAGATCACCGTCGTGACCGAGAACGCCTATCCGCCCCTTCAGTTCGTCGACCCCGCAAGCGGCGAGGCGATCGGCTGGGAATACGATGCCATGGCCGAGATCGCGAAGCGGCTGAACGCGACGGTCGTCTACGAGAACATCAGCTGGGACGCGATGATCCCGGCTGTGTCCGAAGGCCAGTTCGACATCGGCATGACCGGCATCACGATCCGCGACGACCGCAAGGAGCAGGTCGATTTCTCGGACGCCTACATGCGGTCCGAGATGGTGATGATGGTGCGGGGCGACGAGACGCGCTTTACCGACGCTGCGACCTTCGCCGCAGATCCCGACCTGCTGATGGCTGCCCAGCCCGGCACGACGCCCTTCTACGTGGGGGTCTATGATGTGCTTGACGGCAACGAGGCGAACCCCCGCATCAAGCTGTTCGAGACGTTCGGCGCGACCGTGCAGGCGCTTCGGGCAGGCGATGTCGATCTCGTGCTGACCGACGGTACGGCGGGGGCCGGGTATGTCGCAGCCTCGGACGGCGGGCTGAAGATCATCGGCGAAAAGCTGGGGACCGAGGATTTCGGCTTCATCTTCCCGAAGGGCTCGGACCTTGTGGCGCCTGTCAACGCGGCTATCGCCTCGATGCAGGCGGATGGCACGATCGAGGCGCTGAACACGAAGTGGTTCCTCGATTTCAAGATGGGCGAATGATCCTGCCATCGGGGACAGTCGCGGGGTGGCCGTGGCCCGCCGCCCCGCGCCGCCCGATCTGATCCGACCCCGACGCGATGCCCCCTTCGCCGCCGCCCGACCAGGACTTTCCCTACTGGCTCGTCCTTCTTGCAGGGACGGGCCTTGTCCTTTTCTGGCAGGTCGTCACCAACGACATGCACGCCCAAGTGCTGCGGACGCTGATGCAGGGGCTGTGGGTCACCGTCTATGTGACGATCATCGCCTTCACGCTGGCCTCGGCGCTGGGTCTGGGGCTTGCGCTGATGGCCCTGTCGCGCAGCATCGTGCTGCGTCAGATCGCGCGGCTTTACGTCGAGGTCATCCGGGGCATCCCGATCATCGTGCTTCTGCTCTACGTGGCCTTCGTGCTTGCGCCCGCACTGGTCGCCCTGTGGAACTGGTTCGCGACACCGCTGGGCCTGCCCGAGTGGCGAACCCGGGACTTTCCGCTGGTCTGGCGGGCGATCATCGCGCTGACGCTCGCCTACGCCTCGTTCCTGGCCGAGATCTTCCGGGCAGGATTGCAGTCGGTCGACAAGGGCCAGATCGAGGCCGCCAAGGCGCTTGGCCTCGGCCCCTGGCACAGGTTCCGCTTCATCGTGGCCCCGCAGGCGTTCCGCACGATCCTGCCGCCCTATGGCAACGACTTCGTCTCGATGGTGAAGGATTCGAGCCTCGTGTCGGTGCTTGGGGTCAGCGATATCACGCAGCTTGGCAAGGTCATGGCGGCGGGCAACTTCCGCTACTTCGAAACCTACAACGTCGTGGCACTGGTCTACCTGACGATGACGATCACCCTGTCGCTGCTCCTTCGGCGGCTGGAGGTGCGGTTGCGCGGGCCAGGCGGGCGTTGACACCCGTGGCAGGCGGGTTTGGGTATTTCAGCCGAAAAGAAGCCGGGGCAGGTGGACCTTCACCGGGGCCATGCCTAGATTTCGCGCAAAGGAGACTGCCATGATCAATCCGCTGCTCGCGCCCTGGGAAACACCGTTCGGCCTGCCGCCCTTCGCGCAGATCGGCGACGAGGATTTCGGTCCGGCCTTCGATGCGGGCCTTGCCGAGGCGCGTAAGGCCATCGCCGCCATCGCGGGCGACCGCGAAGCGCCGACCTTCGCCAATACCATCGAGGCGCTGGAACTGGCCGAGGCGACGCTCGACCGGGTGGCGGGCGTGTTCTTCAACGTGGCAGGTGCGGACAGCACCCCCGCACGTGAGGCGCTGCAACGCGACCTTGCACCCAAGCTGTCGGCCTTTTCGTCCGAGGTCACGAACAACCGCGCGCTTTTTGCGCGGATCGAGGCGCTCTGGCAGGGACGGGACGGGCTTGACCTGACGGACGAGCAGGCGCGGGTGCTGATGCTTTACCGGCGGATGTTCGTGCGCGCAGGCGCCGAGCTTGACGGGGATGCCTCGGCCCGCATGACCGAGGTGAAGAGCCGACTTGCGGTGCTTGGCACCCAGTTCACGCAGAACTTGCTTGCGGACGAGCGCGAGTGGTTTCTGGACCTCGGACCGGAAGACCTCGAGGGCCTGCCCGACTTCGTACTGGCGGCGGCCCGTGCCGCCGGGGCCGAGCGGGGGCGCGAGGGGCCGGTCCTGACGTTGAGCCGGTCGCTGATCGTGCCGTTCCTGCAATTCTCGACCCGCCGCGACCTGCGTCGCACCGCTTGGGCCGCCTGGGTCGCGCGCGGTGCCAATGGCAACGCCTTCGACAACCGCGCCATCGCTGGCGAGACGCTGGCGCTGCGCCACGAGCGGGCGAAGCTGCTCGGTTATGCCGACTTCGCGGCCTACAAGCTGGAAACAGAGATGGCCCGGACGCCGGGTGCCGTGCGCGACCTTCTGATGCGCGTCTGGACCCCCGCGCGGGACCGTGCCGAGGCCGATGCACGGGTGCTTGAGGCGATGATGCAGGCCGACGGCGTCAATGGCCCGCTCGAGCCATGGGACTGGCGGTTCTACTCGGAAAAACGTCGCCGGGCAGAGCATGACCTGGATGAGGCGGCGCTCAAGCCCTACCTGTCGCTTGACGCGATGATCGGGGCGGCCTTCGACTGCGCGACGCGGCTGTTCGGGCTGGAGTTCCGCCCGCTCGATGTGCCGCTTTACCATCCCGACGCCCGCGCCTGGGAGGTGACGCGCGACGGCAACCACATCGCGGTCTTCGTCGGCGACTACTTCGCGCGCGGATCGAAGCGGTCGGGGGCCTGGTGCTCGGCGATCCGCAGCCAGAAGCGGCTGGGCGGCGATGTGCGTCCCGTGGTCGTCAACGTGTGCAACTTCGCCAAGGGAGAGCCTGCGCTCTTGTCCTTCGACGATGCGCGCACGCTGTTCCACGAGTTCGGCCATGCGCTGCACCAGATGCTGAGCGATGTGACCTACGGCTTCATCTCGGGCACTTCGGTCGCGCGCGATTTCGTCGAGCTGCCGAGCCAGCTTTACGAGCATTGGCTGGCTGTGCCCGAGGTGCTGGACCGCCACGCGCTGCATGTCGCGACCGGCAAGCCGATGCCCTCCGACCTGCGCGACCGGCTGCTGGCGGCGCGCACCTACGATCAGGGGTTCGCGACGGTGGAATATGTCTCGTCGGCGGTGGTGGACCTCGCGTTCCACGAGGGCGAACCGCCCGCCGATCCTCTGGCCCGTCAGACCGAGGTGCTGGAGTCCCTCGGCATGCCGCGCGCCATCGGGATGCGGCACGCCACACCCCACTTCGCGCATGTCTTCGCGGGCGACGGATACTCTGCCGGGTACTACAGCTACATGTGGTCCGAGGTGATGGACGCCGACGCCTTCCAGGCCTTCGAGGAGGCGGGCGGGCCGTTCGACCCCGAGGTCGCCGCCCGGCTGGAAGAGTTCGTGCTGTCTGCGGGCGGCTCGCAGGAGGCGGATGTGCTTTACACCGCCTTCCGGGGCCGGATGCCGGGGGTCGAGGCGCTGCTGCGCGGGCGCGGTCTTCTGGACGCCGCCTGAGGGCTGGGACGCGGAGGGGGTCACCCCTCCGCCCATGGGATACCTGTGCAAGGCGAATGGGCGGTCAGGACCGGGCAACGTCCTTGTGCACGATGACGTCGGCCTGTGGGTAGCGCTCGAGGATGGCCCGGCGCAGCGCCGCCCCGATCGCGTGCGCGTCGCGCAAGGGCTGGTCGCCGTCGAGCTCGATATGGATGTTGACGAAGACGCGGCTTCCGGCGGTCCTTGTCTTGAGGTCGTGGAAGCCCCGCACACCAGGCCAGTCGGCCGCGATCGCGGCGATCCCCTGAACGATGCCCGGATCGGCCCGCCTGTCCATCAGGGCGTCGAACGCGCCTTTTCCGATGCGGATCGCGCCAAGCACCATGATGCCCCCTGCAGCCAGCGCCACCACCGAGTCGATCTGATAAAGCCCGTAGCGCGCCGAGGCCCAAAGCGACAGGATCGCGCCAATGTTCGGCAGCAGGTCGCCGAGATAGTGGAGGCGGTCGGCACTGACCACCCGGTTGCCCGTGCGGCGCGCCACGCGCCCCTGCCAGAGCACGAGTGCCAGTGTCAGCGCGATAGAGACGCCCATCACCGCCATGCCCCGCCCTTCGGACGACAGGCTGTCGGGGTCGCGTGAGGCAAGCCGCAGGATGGCCGCCGTCATGATGACCGCCGCCGAGACAAGGATGAAGATCGCCTGTCCGAGCGCCGCAATGTCCTCTGCCGAGGTGTGACCGAAGGCGTGGTCCTCGTCAGGCGGGCGGGCTGCATAGAGGATCGCCGCCATTGCCCCGACCGACATCATGAGGTCCATCGCCGAGTCGGCAAGCGAGGCGGCCACCGACAGCGCCCCCGTCTCGCCAAGCGCCCAGAGCTTGAGCAGGACCAGGACCGCCGCCACGAGGACCGAGGCGAGGCCCGCAGAGAGGTTCAGTCGAAGCGGCGGGGGCAGGTCCATCTGCATGTTCCAGGCGCGGCGTTGGCCAGCCGCCTAGCGCAGGGGGCGGCATCGGGCAAGTGCGACCGTCTCGCAGCCGCTATTCGACCCGCTCGCCAGGCTCGACGCCCCAGAGTGCTGCGGTGCGGACCCAGCCGCGCTGGCCGTCGATCACCATGCGGCACCAGTCCGCTTCGCAACTGATGACCTTGCCGATCACGCCATGCTCTGCCTGGAACGAGACGGGTGCAGCGGGATCGGGCAGGGTGCGGAACTCTGCCATGTCTTGGCTGACGATGGCCGAGCGGACGCCGGACAGAAGCGAGTAATGTACCCAGCCGCCGAAGCCCTCGATGTCCTCGACGCGCCGCCAGTGCTCGAATTCTGCGGTGATCCGCAGCGGCATGCCCGCGCGGGTAAAGACCCAGTCGATCCGGTGCGTCAGGCCTGGCCCGCGGCGGGCGTTCCCCTCGCCGGTCTTCAGCGAGACATAGCGAGGCAGCGGCAGGTTCGTGACAGGTCCGACATTCGGGTCGCGCACGACGGGGGCTTTTGCCGCCACGGCGACCACCGCGTCGGGTGCGGCCAGCGGCACCGTTTGCGTCGTCGGCACGGTCAGAGAGGCCGGTCGCGCCACGGGCCGCGTAACCTCGGCGGAAGCACCGCCCACAAGGCAGCACATCGCAATCCCGGCGATCGCCGTTGCCGCTTTCATTCCGCCTGCTCCCGCCGCGCCGGAGCGCGGTCTGCCGTCCGGGGCTTGTGCCGCACCCCGCTTGGCGTCACCTTGCCATCCGGGGATGCGATTTGGAAGCGCGAGGGAGGCGGAGGATGGCTCGAACGCGGCTGAGTGTTGTCGTCACGCGACGCTTGCCCGAGGTCGTCGAGACCCGGATGACCGAGCTATTCGACGTCGATCTGCGCGACCCCGACACCCGGATGTCGCGCGACGAGCTTGGCGCGGCCCTGCGGCGCGCCGATGTGCTGGTGCCGACGCTGACCGACCAGATCGACGCGAGCCTGCTGGCCCAGGCGGGCGAGCGCCTGAAGCTGATCGCCAACTACGGCGCGGGGGTGGACCATATCGACGTGGCGACCGCCCGTCAGCGCGGCATCCTCGTGTCCAATACGCCGGGCGTGGTGACCGAGGATACTGCCGACATGGTGATGGCGCTGATCCTGTCGGTCACGCGGCGTATCCCCGAAGGACTTGCCCACATGCAGAAGGGGGCATGGGAAGGCTGGTCGCCGATGGCCCATCTCGGCGGCAGGCTTGGCGGGCGGCGGCTTGGCATCCTCGGCATGGGCCGGATCGGACAGGCGGTCGCACGGCGGGCGCGGGCCTTTGGCCTTCAGGTGCATTACCATAACCGCCACCGCCTGCGCCCCGAGGTCGAGGCCGAGCATGAAGCGACCTGGTGGGAAAGCCTCGACCAGATGGTGGCGCGGATGGACATCCTCAGCATCAACTGCCCGCACACGCCCTCGACCTTCCATCTGATGAACGCGCGGCGGCTGAAGCTGATGAAGCCGACGGCCGTCATCGTGAACACCTCGCGCGGCGAGGTGATCGACGAGAACGCCCTGACGCGCGGCCTGCGGGCCGGCGAGATCGCAGGCGCGGGCCTCGACGTGTTCGAGAAGGGGCATGAGATCAACCCGCGCCTGCGCGAATTGCCCAACGTCGTCCTGCTGCCGCATATGGGGTCGGCCACGCTCGAAGGGCGCATCGAGATGGGCGAGAAGGTCATCCTGAACATCAAGACCTTCGCCGACGGCCACCGCCCCCCGGACCAGGTCGTGCCCGGACGCCTCTAGCCTTCGCGGACGAGGGGAAATTTCAGCCGGTAGGTAAAGCCGTCCGGCCCGTAGTCGAACCGGGCGTGGCCCTCAAGCTCGCCCTCCATCACGTCGCGCAAAAGGCGGGTGCCGAAGCCCGTCTGCACGGGCGACTTGGCCTCGGGTCCACCATGTTCCTTCCAGACGAGGTGCAGCCAGTCCGTCTCGTCAAGCTGCCACGAAAGCTCCGCACCCCCGCCCTCGACGGTCAGCGCGCCGTGCTTTGAGGCATTGGTTGCAAGCTCGTGCAGGGCAAGCCCGACCAAGCGCCCCTGCCGCGCCGACAGCATGACGGGCGGACCGAAGATCGCGACCCGGTCAGACCGGGCGGCCAGATAGGGCGAAAGCACCGCGACGGCCGTTTCGCCAAGGTCGGCCCGTTCCGTACCGTCCCGCAGAAGAAGGCTCTCGGCATGGGCAAGCGCCGCAAGACGACCCGAGAGCATCTGCTGATACTCCAGCGCTGTTCGCTCGCGAGTCGTCGTCTGCGCGACGATCGCCTGTACCAGCGCGAGAAGGTTCTTCACCCGATGCACGAGTTCCAGAGCCATGATCTGATTGTCGCGCGATTTCCGCTGCAGTTCCTCATGCGACCTGATCCGGTTGATCGCGGCAGCCAGAAGGTTCGCATAGGTTTGAAGGAAGGCCACGTCGTCATCCGAGTAGGTGCGGATCACGCGCGCGTCGACCTCGAGCACGCCATAGGGCCGGGGCTCGCCGGGAATAATCACATTCACCATGCTGCGGACACCATGATCGCGCAAAAGCAGCGGAATCTCAAAGCGATCTTCCTGATCGACATCGCACGAGACGACAGCCTCGCTGACCGTCAGGGCATAGCCGCCCGGCGATGCCCCGTCGTCACCCATCGTCGCGTGCCCCACGACACCGGGCTTCCAGCCGGTCCCGGCGCGCAAGAGCATCTCCCTGCGGTCAGGGTGGTGCTCCAGCACCTTCACCAGATCGACGCCCATCGCCTCGGACACCAGTTGCGTCGCACCGTGCAGCAGGCCGTCGAGGTCGTCGGACTGGAAGGCATGCAGACCGAAATCCGCCAACGCCCGGCGCTGTCGGCGCAGGCGGTCTGCATCGTCATCGGTCAGATGGTGCATCTCGGTTCCGTTCCCCCCTAGAAGTAAGGGAACACACCCCCGACATCTAATGTTCCGTCAGGTATGGGAACCGGTCAGGTCGCATACTCTGCGCGATACCATTCGACAAAGCGCGCGACCCCCTCGCGGATGTCGGTGCGCGGCAAGGGGCCGACAAGCGCCTCGATCAGCGCGGCGTCCGCCCAGGTGGCCGGCACGTCGCCTGGCTGCATCGGCAGCAGGTGCCGCTCGGCCTTGCGTCCTACCGCGGCTTCTACCGCCTCCACGAAATCGAGAAGTCGCACGGGTGCCCCGTTCCCAATGTTGACGACCCGCCACGGCGCCACGGGCGACATGCTGTCTGCGGCCCCGCACCGGGCCATCGGCGGCACGGAACACAGCCGCACCAGCCCCTCGACCAGATCGTCGACATAGGTGAAGTCGCGCTGCATCTCGCCGTGGTTGTAGACTTCGATGGGCGTGCCTTCGAGGATTGCCCGCGTGAATCTGAAAAGCGCCATGTCCGGGCGACCCCACGGCCCGTAGACCGTGAAGAAGCGGAACATCGTCGTCGGGATGCCGTAGAGATGGGCATAGGAATGCGCCATCGCCTCGCCCGCCTTCTTCGTCGCGGCATAAAAGCTCATCTGGTGGTCGGCCCGGTCAGTCTCGGCATAGGGCATCGCCTCGTTCGCCCCGTAGACTGACGAGGTCGAGGCGATCATCAGGTGGGCCGGGGGGGCGGCGCGCGCGGCCTCGAGCACCTCGAACGTGCCCAGCAGGTTCGCCTCGACGTAGTCCCGCGGCGCGTCGATCGAATGGCGCACACCCGCCTGCGCGGCAAGGTGGATGACCACGTCGGGCTGCTCCGCCAGCATCAGGTCGCGCACAAGGCCCGGCGTCTCGACCAGCCCCAGCACCGCCCTGAAGTCGCGCGACTGGTTCAGCATCGCGTGACGGCGTTCCTTAAGCCGCACGTCGTAATAGGCGGTCATCCCGTCGAGGCCCGTCACGCTCCATCCCGCATCCAGCAGGCGTCGCGCAAGGTGATAGCCGATGAACCCCGCCGATCCGGTGATGAGTGCCCGCCCGCCCATGCCGCCTCCCAACCCCTCCACCGTTCCTGTCGGCTTCGCGGCAAAAGCGCAAGCCCGTGCTTCTGTTCGGACAAATACCCGGGGGTCCGGGGGCTGGCCCCCGGCCCGGCCGGATCAGAACCGTCCCGGCCGCAGGGGCGCGATATCGACCTCGGGCGCGCGCCCTGCGACGAGGTCGGCCACGATCCGTGCCGTCAAAGGGGCCAGCGTCACGCCGATATGCCCGTGGCCGAAGGCATGGATCACCTCTGCCCCGCCCTGCGACGGCCCGATCACCGGCAGGCTGTCGGGCATCGAGGGTCGAAAGCCCATCCATTCGCGGTCGGGGGCCCCAAGGTCGGGAAAGATCGCCCGCGCCCCCGCCTCGAGCAGCGCAAGCCGTCCTGCCGAAGGCGGTGCCGTCAGACCGCCCAGTTCGACGGTTCCCGCCGCACGCAGCCGTCCCGCCATCGGACAAAGGTAGAAGCCGCGCGACGTCGGGCAGGCCGGGCGCGAAAGAAGCGGCTCTTCCATGTCCCATTCCAGGTGATAGCCCCGCTCGGTCTCTAGCGGCACGCGGTCGCCCGCCTGGCGCGCCAACCCCCGCGAGTGAGCGCCCGCTGCCAGAACGACATGCCGGGCGACCAGACGCAGCCCCTCTCCGTGGATCGCAACACCGTCCACAAGACGCTCCAGCCGGTCGGCCGCGACAGCCACCTGCACGACGCCCATCGCCTCGACCGCGGCGGCAAGGTGCAGCATCATCAGGCCCGGATCGCTCAGGAACATCGCCTCGCCGAACAGCGCTGCCCCTGCCATCGGCGGAAGCTGCGGCTCGAGTGCCGCGAGGGCCGCACTGTCGATCAGATCGACGCTGACGCCCATGTCGCGCCTGCCGGCCATGTCGCTGGCCGCGTCCTTCAGCGCGGCGCCGGTCTCGTAGAGGTACAGGCATCCCCGCTGCTGAAGCACCGCCTCCGCCCCGACCTCGGCCGCCACGGCCTGCCAGCCAGCAGCGGCGCTTGGCAGCAGCGAGGCCAGCACGGCGGCGTTGCGGCGCGCCGGACCGGGCAGCGACTGGCGCAGGAAGCGCGCAAGCCAGGGGGCAAGGGCGGCAGCCGCGCCGCGCCGGATCGACAGCGGCGAGGTGCGGTCGAACAAAAGCTGCGGCAGCGCCCGCAGCACGGCGGGCGTGCCGACCGGCAGCACCGCGTAATCCGCAATGGTGCCCGCATTCCCGAACGAGCAGCCCGACCCCGGCATGGCCGGATCGACCAGCACGACCTCGCGCCCCTCGGCGGCAAGGTGAAGCGCCACGCAAAGCCCCACAACCCCCGCGCCGATGACAGCGACCTCGGCGCGCAGGTATTCGGTCGTCGTGCGGTCCGCGCCTGCGCGGGGACCAGAGGGGACTGTCGTGCTCACATGCAGGCGTCGAACAGGGCGCGCGTGTTCACGCGCGTCATGGCAACCGGGTTGCCGCCGCAGGACGGGTCCTCGAGCGCCATCTCGGTCAACTCGTCAAGCCTGCCCGCCTCGACCCCCATCGCCGTCAGGTTCGCCGGGATCGACAGTTCGGACCTCAACTCCATCACCGCTGCACGGAACCCGTCGAAGCCGCCCGCGATCCCCAGATAGGCCGCAGCCCGCTCGATCCGGTCCTCGATCGCGGCACGGTTGAAGTCGAGCACCATCGGCATCACGACCGCGTTCGTCGTGCCGTGATGGGTGCCGTAGACCGCGCCG
>JANPJD010000029.1:0-34885 GCA_031425325.1 Rhodobacterales bacterium
TGATTGATGTCTCATGGTTTCACTGCATCTTCAGTTCGTTGATCCAGCCGGCCTCGGCCCACATCACCCCGATGTCCCGACTGTTCCCATTTTCGACGGCTCGACTCGCACGTATCAGCCGCACACGCGAATGGCGCGCGCCGCAAAGCTTCCCTCGGCTGCATGGCCCAAGTCCAGATCAGAGGAAAGGGCCGCAACGCGAGCGAGCCGTTCCTGCGCCGCGACGACGCCGGAAATAGGCGCGTCAAGCCGAATTCCTGGTAGATCACGGGCTGCCGCCCAACCGATCGTCCGTGGCCCGCCTACCATGGTCGCCGCCTGTCGAAGGCCCGCGCCGTGGTTTCGGTCAGGAGACGCCGAATGTGATGGGGCAGCTTCTGCCAGCTGATCCGGATCGCCCCCCAGACTCGTTCCTGCCGGGTGATCCTCTGATACCGTGAAGGCCATCGTTTGTTCTAGCGTCATGCCGTCCGCGGCATAGATCTCAAGAAGCCTGGGCAGGACCGACGCCAAGCGCAAGCGTTGCTTGACCACATTGGCGTTCACGAAGGAAGTTGCCGCGATCGCGTCCTCGCTCATGCCCTTGCCGCATGGTCTGGAAACCGACCGTTCCCCGTTTCGACCCAAAGTGGGCGGATAGGCTTCACACACAAGGTCGGCGCGGCCCACGGATCTGCAGATTTACAGGATAATCAGAGAGTTGGCTTGCGAAGGCCGGTGACAAAACTTGCAGCCATGAAAAGGGGCGCAGATGAAACCTCGACTGAACGAAGTCCCCGCGTGATGGGACAATCATTTTCGAGCTTTATGCAACGATGTCGGACGGTTCCGCAGCAAGGCCATCAGATCCGCGGGGCCTGCCAATAGCGACGATCGACTGCAACGCATCACCGGTTCAATAGATCGGCTACGCCTGTCATGATCGAGACGGTTCCAATCCCCATCACGATCCCTTGGGTCCAGCGCCGAAAGCTCTGATCCGTCATCCCCTCCAACACGCGCTGGCTTGCCGTGGTCCCGATGAAAGAAGCGGCGACGGCGACAAGGCCAAGCGTCACATCAAGCTGAAGCGGCACCGCCGACACCATTGCAAAGTAGGCCGTCTTCAAAAGATTGCCGAAAAAGGAACACCCGGCCTTGGTGGCGATGATGTCCCGCCGGTCCAGTTGCGTGCGCACAAAAAACGCATCCAGCAAGGGCCCTGCAACGCCGGCAAGAAAGGTGATGCCCATCGTACTGAATCCTGCCAACACCGCGCCGCCCGGCCTATTGGCCTGCGGCACGATCCGTTCGGGCAGGATCAGCGCAAGGAACGGCACCACGCCCAGCAGGATCAAGACGGTTGCCCGGTCAGGAACGAACCGGATCATGGAAAACACGGCAAAGGCGCCAAGCGCCCCCAGCACATACCGCCCGATGATCCTCAGGTCCACATAGTGCCGCCACAGCCAGATGCGCCACAGGTTTGCCGAACCCATGGCGATGCCATGGAACGCCATCGCGGCTGCCACATCCATGCCAGATCCGATCAGGATCGCCAGCAGGATAATGCCGCCCGCCATTCCGAAGATGCCCGAAATGAAGGATGTGGCGACGACGGCGGCACCAAGGCTGACCGCAATTCCGATGGCCGCGCATTCCATTCCCGGACTAGCGCCCGGTATAGACGGGCGCGGGTTGGGAAAAGAACGCGTGCAGGATGTGCTTTGTGATCTCGTGATTCTTGCCGTGCAACGACGAATGCGCCACGCCGGGCATGACGGCGAGTTGCTTGTCCGGGTTGGGCAGACGTTCAAAGAACGCGGCAACGTCGGCAAACGCCGCGATCCCGTCCCATTCGCCCCGCATGATCAGGGTCGGCACCGTGATTTTCGCCGGATCCACGATCGGCAGGTTCTGGCACATGTCGATGTAGGTGCCGTTCGGGATCGACTCGTCAAGCGTTGTCACCGCCTCGGCGAATGCCGCGATCACCTCGGGGTCGGCGCAGCCGGGATGGTCTCGGTCAAAGATCGTGCGGATGAAGGTGGCGTCAAGCGGACGGCGCTTGGTGGCCAAATACTCGGGCAGCCGCTTGCGGCGGTCGGCCAGTGTCGGACTGCCCTCTCCGGTCCAGACCATTGCATCCAGCGCCAGCCGGGCAACGCGCTCCGGCCGCGCCTGCGTGAACAAGGCCGCCCGCAATGCACCGGACGACCCGCCGCAGACATGCAGGCCCGACGCTCCGGTGGCGTCGAGGATGAAGGCTGTCACGACCTCCAGATCGGCCGCCCCCTCGGCCACGTCGAAGTATAGATCGCGGTGCTTGTCCGAACGCCCGTACCCCTCGCAGTCGAAGCACCATGTGTCCCAGCCGCGGGCGGCCAGCCAGTCCATGATCGAATAGTCCCCGAACGCACCGATCCGCAGATCATAACAGGGCTGCGACGCCATGGACGACCCATGAACGAACAGCACATGCCCCCGGAATTGCGTGGTGTCGGCCGGGCGCTTGTTCCAGAGAAACAGGCGCACACCGGGCAGTTTCTGAACGTAGTGAGACTGGGCTGCAACTTCTTGGTGGTCTGCCATGGCGATCCTCGTGTGTCTGGTTTCGTGGATACCACCGGCAACAAGAGCCAATAGTGGTCCAATAAACCAATTGGTTTAGTACCTCAATCGAATCTAATTTAGATTTATTGACAAGCAAGCAAAAAACGTTGATTTATGGATGTCGGATAAAGTGCACCAATTATAAAATTGGTTCACTTCGGCACTGGTAGGATGGAGGAGGATCCGAAGATGTCGCTACAATTCAAACCCACTCGTCGCCAAATGGTTGCCGGACTCGGAGCGCTGGCCTTGGGCGGGCGGGCATTGCCTGCGCTAGCGCAGTCCGATGCCTTTCCCTCGCGTCGGTTCAACATCATCGTGCCCACCGGGCAAGGGGGTGGCGCCGACATTCTGGTGCGAGCCTTTACCGCCACCTGGGGGCCGCTGCTGAACAACCAGCCGTTCGAGTTCGAATACTACCCCGAGGCGGGCGGACAGGTCGGCTATGAGTTGTTCATCAACCAGCGCGAACGGGACGGCTACAACTTGCTGTTCGGCAACATGGGTCCCGAGATGATCATGTACGCCACGCAAGAGCCGAACTACAAATTCCCGGGCGATTACATCTATTTCTGCGGTGTCGATCTGGATGACATGGGCATCTACGCCCGCAAGGACAGCCCGTTCCAGACCGTGCAGGACGTGATGGCCGAGGCGATGAAACGGCCGATCAACGTGTCGATGACCCGGTTGAACCACCCGGGCGCGCTGGCGCTCTTGTCGCTGGCCGAACAGACCGGCGCGCAGTTCAACCTGATCCCCTATGGCGGCGGCAACCCGGCGGTGCAGGCCGTGGTGAACGGCGAGGCCGAGATCGGCGGTGGCGGCATCTCGGGCGTGCCGAACGAGGCGGGCGGCGTGCTACGCGTGCTGACGGTGTTCAACCGCACGGTAAACCAGCTTGCCGCGATCAACGACAACGCCCCGCTGGCCAATCAGGCCCTGGGGGTCGATCTGCCGGACTTCTTCACCTCGCGGTCCTTCGCGGTGCATGCCGACTGGGCTGCGGCCAACCCCGAAAACTTTGCCCTGCTGAAGGACACGGCGGCACAGGTGTTCGGCATCCCGACCTTCGAGGCAGACATCCGCAAGACGACGCAGCCGTGGGAGGTGATCCGCTATCTCGATCAGGACGGCTGCATGGCCTACGCGGAAAACATCTTGGCCGTCGCGCAGAAGTTCAAGGCCCAGATCACGGCAAAGAACTGACCGATGTCCGATGTGCAGGACGAAACGGGCAGCCCCGGCGAAAGCCGGGGCGACGCAACCCCGGCACCGTTGGGGGCCGATCTGATCATTCCCGCGCTCGGGGTTGCGCTGGCGCTCTATTTCATCATCTCGACCATCGACCTGACGCGCGAGGCGCGCCTGACGGGCTGGTCATTCGGCTTTCTGCTGATCGCACTGTGCGCTGTGCAGGTAGCCGTCATCGCCGTTGGCGTAAGGCGGGGCACGACGACCCTGCGCCTGGGCGAGATCGTCGACAACACGCCCCACAACCGGCGGCGTCTGGCGCTGGTGGCCTTGCTGATCCTGTTCATCGCCACGATCGGACTGGTGGGCACGACGCTCGCCCTGTTCCTTACGGTGCTTGGGGGGCTTTGGGTCATGGGCGTGCGCCGTCCGCCGCAGCTCTTCGGCATTGCAGGGAGCGTGGCAAGCACGGTGTTCATCGTTTTCATCGTGCTGCTGGGCAGCCGGCTGCCGCGGGGCCTATTCGAGGATTTCGCATTGACCCTTCTGACCGGGCAAGGGGGCTAAAACATGGACCTGCCAGTCGATCTGATCCAGACGCTGTTCTGGCAGTCGCTGTCGTTGTGGTGGGTGATCCTTCCGGGAACCGCCATCGGGATCATCGTGGGCGTGTTGCCGGGCTTTGGTGCGCAGAACACTCTGATCATGCTGCTGCCGCTGACGCTGGTGATGGATGTCGAGACGGCGCTCGCCTTCATGATCTCGCTTTATTGCGCGACGCAGCTGGGCGGTGGGGTGCCAGCCATCCTGTTCAACATGCCGGGCGAAGGCGGGGCGGCGGCCACCGCGCTGGACGGCTATCCGATGACGCGCAAGGGGCAGGCGCAACAGGCGTTGGTGCTGTGCTTTGCCGCCTCGGCCTTCGGCGGGCTGATCACCACGGCGCTGACGATCGCAGCCCTGCCAATTCTTAGCCAGATGGGGCTGTACATCCGCAGCCCCGAGATGATCGCCTTCATGGTGTTCGGGCTGATGCTGATCGCAGCAATTGCAGCCGACAACATGCTAAAGGGTCTGATCGCCGGTGTTTTCGGCCTGATGATCGGGTCCATCGGGGCGGACCCGGTCTTTGGCACCGCGCGGGCGAACTTCGGGTTTCTCGAGATCTATGACGGTGTCCCGCTGATCGCGGCGCTGGTCGGGCTGTTCGCCATCTCCGAGGCGCTTGTAATGCTGGAAGAAGAAACCGTCGTCCACAAGTCGGCCCTTGCCGAGGCAAAGCGCGCGACGTGGGCCGATACGCTCGACGGTGTGCGGATGACCCTGCGCTATTGGTGGCAGACGGTCTGGACATCACTGATCGGGTTGATCATCGGCATCCTGCCGGGTGCGGGCGCAACGATTGCCGCCTTTCTAGCCTACTACTATTCCAAGATGTTCTCGAAGAACCCCGAAGAATACGGCAAGGGCCACCCCTGCGGGGTCATCGCACCGGAATCGGCCAACAATGGTGTGACCTCGGGGACGTTGATCCCGGTGCTAGCCCTCGGGATACCCGGCGGCGCGACCGGGGCGATCATGATGATCGTGCTGACCTACAACGGTATCTTCCTTGGCCCGCGCCTGTTCACCGATCGGCCCGACATCGCCTATGGCGTGTTCGTGATGATGTTCGTCTCGTATCTGCTGATGATCATCCTGATCCTGCCACTGGCCCGCTACATGAGCCGGGTCGTGTGGATTCCCACCCGCTTTCTGGTGCCGATCATCCTTGCGATGATCATCATCTCTGCGTTTTCCGAGCGTGAGTATGTCTTTGACATGTGGCTTGCGCTGATCTTCGGCGTGATCGGCTATATCGCCCGCAAGACCAACTATGAAATCACGGCCATTCTAGTGGGCGTCCTGCTCGGGCCGCTGTTCGAAACCTATCTGCTGCGATCGTTGCGTGTCGGTCAGGGGGACCCGATGATTCTGTTTTCGTCCAATATCGGCAACTTCATCTGGGTCATGGCCCTGCTGGCCGGCCTGTTGCCGTTTATCAGGCGGCGCCGCAAGGATGGCGTGCTCGCGCGCACGGCGGAGGCCGGTCATGAATGAACGCCTGGGTTTCGTCCGCACGACGGGCGATGTGGTGCGCACCGACATCGCCCCGGTCACCACATCGCTGGGCCGGGTGAGCGGTTTTTTGCGTGATGGCGTGGAGACCTTTCTGGGCATCCCCTATGGCGCGCCCGCCGGGGGCGCAGCCCGGTTCCAGCCCCCGCGTCCCGCAGCACCATGGGAGGGCGAACGGCTGGCCTACCGCTATGGCGACGCCTGCCCCCAGCAGCCGCGCCGGATGCCGGGCCAGTCCGAGAAGTCCTATCTAGAAGAGGCGTTCGTACTGGATTTCATCGACGGGCCACAGTCCGAGGATTGCCTGCGCCTGAACATCTGGACCCCCGCCGCCGACCGGACGCGGCGCCCCGTGATGGTCTGGCTGCATGGCGGGCATTTCTCGGTCGGGTCGGGCAACGATCAGGCCTCCTATGACGGGGCCGCGCTGGCGCGGCGCGGTAATGTGGTCGTGGTGACGCTAAACCACCGGCTGAACGTGCTGGGGCACCTGAACCTTTCGGCGTTCGGCGAACAGTATCGCGGTTCGGGCAATGCGGGCATGCTCGACATCGTTCTGGCGTTGGAATGGCTGCGGGACAACATCGCGGCCTTTGGTGGCGACCCCGACTGCGTGACGACCTTTGGCCAGTCGGGCGGCGGGGCCAAGGTCACCACCCTGATGGCCATGCCCGCAGCCGCCGGCCTGTTCCATCGCGCCATCGTGCAGAGCAATTGCGCGCTGCGCCAGACAGACGCCGAAGTGTCCGAGCGCCTAACCCACGCCGTGCTGCAGGAACTGGGCCTCGGGTCGGGCGACGTCGCCCGGTTGCACGACCTGCCCTATGCCGACCTGAGCCGGGCCGAGTTGCGGGCCGTCGCGCGGCTTTGCCCGCCGATGAACCCCGCGCGGCGCAACACCCGCATCCGGTGGGAGCCGGTGGTGGATGGCATCGTGCTGCCGCGCCACGCCTTTGAGTACGACGCCCCGCCGCCCAGCGCCGGAGTGCCGCTGCTGGTAGGCACCACGCTCAACGAATTCACCCATGCCGTGGGTGCCCCCCATCTTGAGGCAATGACCGAGGCCGAGGTGCAATCCTCGTTGGCCACGGCCTTCGGTCAGACTCTGGCGCCTGCGGTGTTTGAAACCTTCCGCGCGCGGCATCCCGATGCGTCGCCGTTCGAGGTAATGTCGCGGGCCTATTCGGCTACGATCCGCGAATGTGCGGTCCTGCAGGCCCGGCGCAAAGCCGCGCAGGGTTCAGCGCCAGCGTGGCTTTACTGGTTCCAGTGGCAAAGCCCGGTGCTGGATGGGCGGGTGCGCGCTTGGCACAATGCAGAACTTCCGTTCATCTTTAACAACGCCGACCGCTGCGCAGCCGCCACCGGCGGAGGCGCACAGGCGCGGCTCTTGGCAGAGCGCATGACCGATGCCTGGGTCGCCTTTGCCCGCAGCGGCGATCCCAATCACCCCGGGCTGCCTGCCTGGCCCCCCTTGTCGTCACAGGATGCTTCCACCATGATCTTCGACACAATCTGCAACGCCGATCCCGACCCCGACGGACCGGAACGCGCCATCGTCGGTCCGGCTTGACCGACCCTCGCTGGAGACGACATGAAGACCCGGAACGCCGCGCTGGAGAAGATGCGGTCATGGCTGGCCTCGGGCGATTGGGCCATCGATAGCCGCGTGCCGCCGGAACGGAATCTGGCAGAAACGCTCGGAGTGTCGCGCGGTGTGCTCCGCCTTGCGCTCGACACGCTCGAGGCAGAGGGCCACATCTGGCGACATGTCGGCAAAGGGACCTTCGTCGGGCCCCGCCCGCCGCAGGATGGCAACGACATCAACGCACTTGCCAACCGAACCAGCCCTGCCGAGGTGATGACCACCCGCCTGGTCCTTGAACCGAACACGGCACGGATCGCCGCGACGAATGCCTCCCCGTCACAGATCGCCGAGATGCGCCTGTGTCTGGTGCGCACGCGGGGCGCAAGGACGTTTCAGCAATACGTTACCTGGGACAACCGCTTGCACACCGCAATCGCCGCGGCAACGCGCAACGAGTTGCTGATCAACTTCCTTGAAATGCTGCATGCCATCCGCCGCGCCGCCGTCTGGGCAAAGATGCAACAAAAGGAACATCCCCGGTCCGACAATCCCAGCCTCGACGAACACGACCGTATCGTGGAGGCGATCGAAAACCGCGACGGAGAAGCGGCGGCCCAGGCGATGCACACACATCTGGCACGTGTACAGGCAGAATTGGTACCCCGGCAGTACTGGTGACTGTCCAAAGAGTCCGAAGGTACGGAAGGCTC
Source organism: Rhodobacterales bacterium (assembly GCA_031425325.1). Taxonomy (GTDB): domain Bacteria; phylum Pseudomonadota; class Alphaproteobacteria; order Rhodobacterales; family Rhodobacteraceae; genus Aliitabrizicola. The sequence goes on from JANPJD010000029.1 coordinate 8,203, forward strand.
CGCAATAGGTCGTGCGCTGCGGCGTGCCCGAGTTCATGCAGCGCAGTGCGATGCCAGTGGATCGGCTCGAAACAGGGCTGCGGAGGGGGAACCTGGACGTAGTCCAGCGCCGAGACGTATTGGCCAGGTCGCCGCCAATCCGGAAATCGTTGCCGGTGGCGCGGATCTGCGGCTCGAGCATGCGAGCCGGCTACGGGGGCGCCACGACGGCGAGCTCCTCCGGCATGCCGCACTGGGCGGCGTTAAAGCCGGTGAGGCGCTTCAGGATAGATATCTGACCGGGCGTTCCACCGGCCTCTCTGGCGCGGCGCTTTTCCTACTCTGGGGTGAAGCGGTCGGCATAGACGACGGTCACTTGTGTTCGTCCACACCTTCGCCGCGGACGACCTTTTTGAAAAATGTAGCCGATGCGGTGGCTGTCGGTGACCGTTTGATGCCGTCCGGCCTGACCACCATGCCGCGGATTGAGAATGCGGGATAGTGACGCGAACCGAGCCGTTCCGACGACGTGGGGGATCGCGCTGAACTGACCGTCTCTCGTTGCTCCATGAGTCCAAAATGCCGGTCGCTCCCGTCATCCAAAGAGTTCTCTTGCCTACGCCCAAGCGCGAAATTTTGCGATCGATACGGGAACACCTGCTCCACACGGATTTCTGCAGAGCATTGTTGTTCTGAATTTTGCCAATCCATCATGGGGGCAATACATAGGCTCTATGTGATTGATGCCTCACGGTTTCACTGCATCTTCAGTTCGTTGATCCAGCCGGCCCCCGGACCACATCGCCCCGATATCCCCGACGTTTCCCGTTTTCGACGGCTCGACTCGCATAGATCATCCGCACACGAGGATAGCGCGCGCCGCAAAGCTTCCCTCGGGTGCATGACCCAAGTCCAGATCAGAGGAAAGGGCCGCAACGCGAGCGAGCCGTACTTGCGCCGCGACGACGCAGGAAAGGGCCACGTCAGGCCGAGACATCTGAAGGGATCCCTCCGGACATTGCTGAAGCGCAACGAAGCCCGGCAGGCGACGGGCTAGGGTCGGGAAAATGGCTTACACCCGAAAGGATACGCGATGCTGACCAGACGCTCGGCGCTCATGGGGACCGCCTTGGTGGCGGCCCTGCCCTATGTATGGAAGACGTCCGCCGCGGCGGAAGAGGTGATGAACACTTCCGCGGCGGCACCGGTCGATCTTTCGGCCATGACCCGTCGCAAGGTGAAGCTCGTCGCCCCGCCCTTCGTCCACGCCCACGAGCAGGTGTCCACGGTCGCGCCGCAGATCGTCGAGTTCGAGATGAAGATCGTCGAGAAGGAAATTCAGGTCGACGAGGACGCCTGGATGCAGGCCATGACCTTCAACGGATCGGTTCCGGGTCCTATGATGGTCGTGCACGAGGGCGACTATGTTGAACTGACGTTGTTCAACCCACCCGAAAACATGATGCAGCACAACATCGACTTCCACGCCGCCACCGGCGCGCTGGGGGGCGGATCGCTGACGCTGGTCAACCCCGGCGAAAAGGCCGTGCTCCGTTTCAAGGCAACGCGGCCGGGCGTGTTCGTCTATCACTGCGCCCCGGGCGGCCCCATGATCCCGTGGCACGTCGTATCGGGAATGTCGGGCTGCATCATGGTGCTGCCGCGCGACGGGCTGAAGGATCACCTCGGCCAGCCGGTTTCCTATGACCGGATCTACTACATCGGCGAGAATGACTTTTACATTCCGCGGGGCGAGGACGGGGCCTACATGCGCTTTGCCGATCCGGGCGAAAGCTACTCGGACACACTCGAGGTCATGAATGGCCTTATCCCGTCGCATGTGGTGTTCAACGGGCGTGTCGGTGCCTTGACGGGCGACACGGCGCTGACGGCTGAACAGGGCGAGACGGTGCTGTTCGTTCACAGCCAGGCGAACCGGGATACCCGCCCCCATCTGATCGGCGGTCACGGCGATCTCGTTTGGGACACGGGCAAGTTCAACAACCCGCCCGAGCGCGATCTCGAGACGTGGTTCATCCGGGGCGGCTCGGCAGGGGCGGCGTTGTATACCTTCCTCCAGCCTGGGGTCTATGCCTACGTCAACCACAACCTGATCGAGGCGGTCAATCTGGGTGCCACGGCGCATGTGATCGTCGGGGGCGCATGGAACAACGACCTGATGGAACAGGTGGTTGCGCCGGTCGAATACGATGTCGCGCACGAGGGCCGCACGGCGCTGCCGTGATCCAGCCGGACGCAGACAAAAGGCAGCCCCGGGTCCGGGGCTGCCGTCGGTCTTGATATGGGGGCGGGCATGCCGGGTCGGACAGGTCTTGCGCTGGTCGCGGTCGGGGTGGTCGCAGGGGCGATCACGGTCCTGCTTTGGCCGGGCGCGTCGGTGCCGGTCGCCCTGCCTGAGATGATCCATATCGCTGCCGGGCCGCAGGACTATCGCCCCGCGGGCGAGTTCCGGCAAGGCACCAGGGTCGTGGACGCGCCCCGCAGCCGGCTGGACACGGGCCCCCTCGACATCATGAAACACCACGTCACCGAAGCCGACTACGCGGCTTGCGTGGCGGACCGGGCCTGCCGACCCGCGCGCTCTACCGGGCTTGCGACATTCGCCCAGACGGACGTCAACCACACCGATGCCACCGCCTACGCGGTCTGGTTCTCGACCGTCACAGGGCAGCAGTGGCGGCTGCCGACAGATGCCGAATGGCTCCGGGCGGCGGCAGAGCGTGGCGTTGACGATGGGTATTCGACCGAGGCGAACGGGGCCGATCCGTCGCAGCGCTGGATCGCCAGCTATCAGCGTGAAGTGGAATTGCGCGGCGAGGCCGATCTGATCGCGCATCCCCTGGGCCATTACGGCATCAACACCCTGGGTGTGGCCGACATGGCAGGAAACATCTGGGAATGGACGGAAACCTGCTTTCAGAACGGCACCCTGACCGAAGACGGGACAGCCATCGCTTCGCAGTCGGATTACTGCGGGGTGCGGGCCGTGCAGGGCAAGCACCGGGCCTTTGTCATCGAGTTCATCCGTGACGCGCGGTCCGGCGGCTGCGCGGCGGGTGTGCCACCGGACTACCTGGGTTTCCGGCTGGTGCGGGAATAACCGAGGTAACAGGCGATCCCTCTTGCCGGATCGAAGCCGGTCTGCCGTTATGTTCGTCTACATCGAGACGGGGGCTGGCATGATTTCTGCGGACATTGTCGAGATGTCCTCTGCCGAGGATGTCGAAACCGTCCGAGGTCTGCTGGGGGGCTATGTGCGATGGCTGTTCGACAGCTTTCCCGATCAAACAGAAGACCTGGCCGCCTATTACAGCCCTGAGCGCGTTCAGGCGGCGCTGGACGAGGTGGCGACGAAGCTCCGCGGGGCCGATGGACTTGCGCTGATCGCGCGTGTCGACGAAAGACCGGTCGGTTGTGTGTTGGCCTATCCGACGGAGCCTGGCATTGCCGAGTTGAAAAGGCTGTTTGTGTTGCCGGGTGCACGGGGGAACGGGCTGGGTCGGCGGCTGATCGAGACGGTAGGGCTCAGGATGGCAGCGTTGGGGTATCCCGTGATCCGGCTTGATACGGCTACGTTTCTGCTCGAAGCCATCGCACTGTATCGTCGGATCGGGTTTGTCGAGATCGCGCCATATATCGATCTGCCGACCGGCACTGCAAAGACCGCACTCTTCATGGAATGGCGTGTAATGTCCGTGAGCGGTCCCTCTTTCGGGACCGCTCTCGCTGCTTGCAGGTCTACTTGACGACTTGCGCCATCAAGGGCTCGAACCGGGTTTTGGCCTTGCCCTTCAGCACAACGGCAGACGCCGCATCGAGGTTGACGGGCGCACCGGCCTGAACCAGCCCGACCATCCCCATCGTATAGTGCGGGGTGCACTTGACGCCGTAGAGGCCTTCCGCGGTCAGGGTCAGGACATAATCTTCGCCCATCCCGCTTTTGAAATCCTCGACCCCGTTGGGGAGCAGGCCCTTGATGCCTTCGACGTTGTGGCCCTTGTCGGTCGAGATGAAGGTGACCGTGTCACCGACATTCGCCTTCACGAAGGCGGGTTCGAAAACCATCGCGCCTTCGGCACCCTTGTTCAGCATCTTCACGTCAAAGTTCTCTGCATAGGCAGCGGCGGAAAGGAAGAGGGTCGCAGAGGCGGCGGCAATCAGGTTAGGCCACATGGTATGTCCTTTCGGGACGGCATTGGTTTGTCTTGACCCGGTTCTAGGCTAAGCTCGCTTGTGGATCGTTGTGCTGCCGCAACATCGGAGACTTCGCGTGAAGAAACTCGACGAAAGCCTGCTGAGCGACATGCCGCCCTTCAGCAAGCTCTCACGCCCTCAGATCCGCGAGATACTGGATGCAGCCACCCCGCAGCGCTACGAGGCGGGCGTGCCTGTGTTCAGCGAAGGCGCGCCGGTGGAGCGGTTCTTTCTGCTGCTGGACGGCCATATCCGGGTGGTCCGCACCACGCCGGGCGGCGACCAGGTGATTGCGCTGCACATCGCCCCGGGCCAGCTTTTCGGGATCGGCGCGGCTCTGGGGCGGACGACCTACCCCGCCACGGCGATGACGGCGGACGAGTGTCTGGCGCTTGCCTGGCCCAACCGGCTGTGGCTGTCCTTCACCGAGCGCTATGACGGCTTTGCCACCGAAACCTACAAGGTCGTGGGCGAGCGGATGGGCGAAATGCACAACCGGATTGTGGAGCTTGCGACGCAGCAGGTCGAACAGCGCGTGGCTTGCGCGATCTTGCGGCTGGTCAACCAGACGGGGCGCAAGGTCGACGGCGGGATCGAGATCGGTTTGCCGATCACCCGGCAGAACATCTCGGACATGACCGGGACGACGCTGCATACGGTCAGCCGGTTGCTGAGCGGGTGGGAGCGGGATGGGATCGTCCAGTCCGAGCGGCGGAAGATCACGGTCACCGCGCCGCACCGGTTGGTGCTGCTAAGCGGGCCTGCTGCCTGACGGACTACTGGCCTTTCGCCGCGCCGCGTTGGGCCGCGTCAGCACCGGGGCACAGCGCCACACGAAAAGGGAAAAGCCCAGCGTCCAGAGCCCGGCCGCAAGCCAGAGACCGGTCGGGAACGCAAGACTGACCCGCGCAAGCGCGGCCAGTGCCACGGCGCAAAAGCCGAGTGTCAGGACAGGCCCCGCCCGCAACTCGCGCCCGGTATGGCCCAGCGAGGCCCGCATCATCACAGCAAGCGTCATGCCGCCAATGCCGCCGATCCCAAGGAGGTGAAAGCCCGTGGCAGGTGCGAGCAACCCAAGCGCCGCCAGCCCAAGCGCCGCCAGCCCGGCGGGAAGGAAGGCAAAGGCGAGATGCAGCATTAGCACAAGCGGGTCCGACCAGACCCGCCAGCCCCGCCACCGCGCCAGCCGCACGGCCTGCAACGCGCCTGCAAGCACAAGCGCGGCGCCGGCAACCGGGCCGTCGGGTCTGGCCACCCAGACCAGCAAGGCCGCCAAGGTGAAAAGCAGGGTCGCGCCGTCAAAGCGGTTAAACGGCACCGGCAGCGGGCCGGGGTTCGGGCTGCGCTTGGCCAGCCAGTTGCGGGTAAAGCTGGGAATGATCCGCCCGCCGATCAGCAGGATCAGCAGGACCACCATCGCAAAGCCCAGCCGCCGGCCGTGGTCGGCGCTGCCCGTCGATGCGGCCTCCAGATGGAAGGTCACGTTGGCACCAAGGTAGACCAGCACAGGCACGACCACCTTCAGGTTGCCCCAGTTTCGTCCCGCGACGATTTCCGCAGCGACCATCGCACCGATCGCCAGCATGAAGGCACAGTCGATGACAAGGACGGCGATGGGCGGCAGCGCAACCACCCCCGACACCGCCAGCCGCCCCGCCAGCCAAAGGGCAGCCAGCGCCATCAGCGGCCATCCGCGCGTCGGCATCCGTCCGGTCCAGTTCGGGACCGCCGTGAACAGGAAGCCCGCGATCACGGCCGAAGTATAGCCGAACAGCATTTCATGAATATGCCAGTCGAGCGGTAAGAACGGACCGCTCACCGCGATGTCGCCCGACCAGACCAGCATCCAGAGCGGTACGACAAGTGCTGCGAACAGACCGGCGGCCAGAAACAGCGGGCGGAAGCCGTAGCTGAACAGGGCGGGGCCAGAATAGGGCGGACGGGCGGGCTTCATGATGGGGTGACCTCGGGGGATATGCAGAAAGGGTGATTTGAGCCGACGTCCACCGGCGGGACGTGATACAAACGCGGATGGTCTGTTTTTTCAGCAACTCAACCATCGGGCGATCATCGCAGGTGGTTGACGGATGGCTCCTGTCTCGTGCGCCCGCGTTCCGGCTGCTTGCACCGGCCCAGTTGAGCACCGTCCTGCGTCAGGCGCACGTCAGCCGGGTGCCCTGCGGCGAGGTGGTTTTCGACGAAGGCCAGCCCGCCGGGGATTTTCACCTGCTGCTGTCGGGCACGATCCGTTTCGTGCGGATCACGGCGGATGGCGATCAGATGATCGTGCTCTACCTCTCGGCGGGGGAGGTTTTCGGCATCGGCGCCCCCCTTGGGGCGGCCTTCCGGCAGGAAACTGCAGTTGCGGCGGATGTTTGCCTGATCATGAGTTGGCCTTGCGCACTGTGGCAGCCCTACGCCGACCAGTATCCTGGCTTTGCCGCTGAATCGCTGCGGTCGTTCGGGCAGCGGTCGAACGAGATGGGCAATCGCATCGTCGAGCTGTCGACCAAGCAGGTCGAGGCGCGCATCGCCTGCGCGCTTTTGCGGCTGGTGGGACAGAGCGGACGCAAGGTTGAGGGCGGGATCGAGATCGGGTTTCCGATCTCGCGGCGGCACGTGGCGGACATGACCGGCACGACGCTGCACACCGTCAGCCGCGTGCTGAGCAGGTGGGAGAAGCAGCGGCTGATCGCAAGCACGCGCTGTCACATCGTGGTGACGGACCCGCATCGGCTGATGCTGATCAGCGTCGCCACGGCGCGCGGGCCGGGGCTGGAAGAGCACGCCGCTGACTAGCACGCCGCCACGGCAGAGCGCAGGTCGGCCCGGAAGGCGGCTTCATCCAGACCGTATTCGGCGCAAGCGTCGATCACCGTGTGAAAGGGCGTGATGGGGCAGCCGATGCAAAGCATCTGCCGCTTCAGGAACACGGCAACCGTCTGGGGCCAGCGGCTGAACAGCACGCACAGCGGCAGGTCGGGATCGTCCAATTCGGGGCCGAACATGGGGTCCTCGTCGCGGCGCGGTGCCTTTCGGGCAATCTGCGCCTGCAAACGCCCTGCGTCGTTGTGCTGCCACAACGAAGGGCCGGATCGGCCCGCGTAGGCTCGGGTGATCGGCAACCATCGCAAGGACCCATCTGATGTCCGAGATCCTCACGAAATCACGCGCAAGAAACATCTTCTACGGGGGATCGCTGTTCTTTGTCGTCGTGTTCGTGGCAATGACCGTCCATTCCCATCGCTACGTCGTGACCGTCTCGACCGCCGGGATGCCGCTGTCGCCTGCCGTGGTCCTTGGCAAGCACGTCTGGGAACGCCACAGCTGCATCAACTGCCACACTCTTCACGGCGAAGGGGCCTACTTCGCGCCCGAGCTGGGCAACGTGATGACCCGATGGGGCACGCAAGACGATCCAGAGGCCGCGTACGAGACGCTGGACGGGTGGATGGCGGCACAGCCGAGCGGCATCGAGGGGCGCCGTCAGATGCCCCGTTTCGAGATCACCCCGGAAGAAATGCGCGCTTTGGCCGAGTTTCTGCGCTGGGCCGATCAAACCGACACGCAAGGCTGGCCGCCGACGGACGCGGGATAGGAAAATCATGAAATATCAATCGCAAAAGGTGGCATACGCCTATTTCCTCGTTGCCATGGGCCTGTTCGGCATCCAGGTGGCGGGGGGACTGCTTGCGGGCTGGATCTATGTCTCGCCCAACACGCTGTCCGAGGTGCTGCCGTTCAACATCATCCGGATGATCCACACCAATTCGCTGATCGTCTGGCTGCTTCTGGGCTTCTTCGGTGCCGCCTATTTCCTTGTGCCCGAGGAATCGGAACGCGAGATCTGGTCGGTCAAGCTGGCTTACCTGCAGCTCATCATCCTTGTCGTCGGCACGCTGGGCGCCGTCGGAAGCTACCTTGTCGGCATTCACGGCGGGCGTGAGTTCCTCGAGCAACCTCTCTGGGTCAAGTTCGGCATCCTGGTCGCCGCGCTGATCTTTCTGCTGAACATCTCGATGACGGTCCTTGCCGGCCGCAAGACGGCGATCACGGGCGTTCTGCTGACCGGGCTTTGGCTCCTGTCGCTGCTCTGGATCTTCGCCTTCGTGAACCCCGACAACCTCAGCCTGGACAAGATGTACTGGTGGTTCGTCGTCCACCTCTGGGTCGAGGGCACCTGGGAACTGGTGATGGCCGCGATCCTCGCATTCCTGATGCTGAAGCTGACGGGCGTGGACCGCGAGGTGGTCGAGAAGTGGCTTTACGTCATCGTCGCCACTGCGCTCTTTTCGGGCATCCTCGGCACCGGCCACCATTTCTACTGGATCGGCCTGCCGGAATACTGGCAATGGACCGGCTCCATCTTCTCGGCGTTCGAGGTGGTGCCGTTCTTTGCGATGATGTCCTTCGCCTTCATCATGGTCTGGAAGGGGCGTCGCAATCACCCCAACAAGGCGGCCCTTCTCTGGGCGCTTGGCTCGGCCACGGTCGCCTTCTTCGGCGCGGGCGTCTGGGGCTTCCTGCACACCTTCCACGGCGTGAACTTCTATACCCACGGCACGCAGATCACCGCCGCGCATGGGCACCTGTCCTTCTACGGCGCCTATGTGGCGATGAACCTTGCGATCATCACCTATGCGATGCCTCTGCTGCGGGGCCGCGCGCCCTATAACCAGGTGCTGAACATGGTGTCGTTCTGGCTGATGACCGGCGGCATGGCGTTCATGACCTTCGTGCTGACCTTTGCCGGCACGATCCAGACCCACATGCAGCGCATCGTGGGGGACTACTACATGGACGTGCAGGACCAGCTTTCCCTGTTCTACATGATGCGCTTCGGTGCGGGCATCGCCGTGGTGCTCGGGGCGATCCTGTTCATCTATTCGCAGCTGGTCGTCCGGCGCGAGGTGATCGCCCCGGGCCCCGCCACGGCCCCGGCAGGAGAGGCGATGTGAACGCCCTCACCCCTGACCGGGCCGAGGCAACGGCCCCCTACTATCGCCCTGTCGCGCAGGAATGCGCGCTCTTCGAGGCGGCCCATGCGAAAGGTCTGCCCCTTCTTCTGAAGGGGCCGACCGGCTGCGGCAAGACACGGTTCGTCGAGCATATGGCAGCCCGGCTGGGCCGCCCGCTTTACACCGTCGCCTGCCATGATGACCTGTCGGCAGCCGACCTGATCGGGCGCTACCTGCTGCGGGGCGGCGCGACCGAGTGGGTCGACGGCCCGCTGACCCGCGCCGTGCGGGAAGGGGCGATCTGCTATCTCGACGAGGTGATCGAGGCCCGCAAGGACGTGACCGTGGTCCTCCACCCTCTGACCGACAACCGCCGCACCCTGATGATCGACCGTACGGGCGAAGAGCTGGTGGCCCCAGCGGGCTTCATGCTGGTGGCAAGCTACAACCCCGGCTACCAGAACATCCTGAAGCGGCTGAAGCCCTCGACCCGGCAGCGGTTCCTGTCGATCACCTTCGGCTTTCCCGATGCGGCGACAGAGGTGGCGGTGGTGGCGCGCGAAAGCGGGCTCGATGCCGCGCGCGTCGCCCCGCTCGTGCGGCTGGCAGGGCATATCCGCGCATTGTCGGGGATGGATCTTGAGGAAGGCGTCTCGACCCGCCTGCTGATCTACGCAGCCACCCTGATCGCCGGGGGCATGCCGATCGAGCGGGCGCTGCAGGCTGCCGTCGTCGAGCCCCTGACCGACGAGCCGGACGTGGTGCAAGCCCTGCGCGACGTGATCGCCAGCGTCTACGGCTAGACCATGGCCCTTCACCCGATGGACCTGATGGAGCCCGAAGAGACGTTGGGGAACCTCTGGCACGGGGTCGCCCGGCGTCTGGCCCCGATCGCAGGCTTCGCCGAAAGCGCCGTGGCGCTCGAGGCCGTACGGCCAAGCGTCACCCTTCTGTTCCGCGCCCTTGGCGGAAAACCGGGCGTCGAGATCGCGGCCAGCCCCGCCACCGCCTCGCGCCACAGGCGGGGGATCAGTGCCGGGCTGGCCGAAGCGCGCGAGCTGGAGCATGTGGCGAGTTTCGACAGCGAGGCGCTGCGCCTGCCGCCGGTGATGGATGCCTTCCCCACCTCTGAGCTAAACCGTGCGGCCTATCTGTGGCTGGCGGCGCTTGCCGCAGTAGCCGCGCCCTGCCCCGCGCCGAAAGACCCCCTCGCCGCCGATCTTGCCCACCTTGCCGCGATGGCGGGCGCCTCTGCCCGCGCCCTTGCGCTTTGCCCGGGCCTGCGCGCACCCCACGCCGCGCTTTGCGCGCATCTGCTGGGCGTGGAGGTCGACCACAGCGCCTCGGCGACCGAGCGCGAGCTGGCGGTCCGCTGCCGCGCTGTGCTGGCGGGTAGGACCGCGGAGTCGGCCGAGGCGATCCCCGCCCCGCGCGGCTACATCCCGCTGCGGCCGTTGCCGATCTGGCTGCGGTTGAACCAGGCCGCAGGCGGTGCCGCAGCGGCCCCGGCGGACGAGGCGGTCAGCGTGCCCCCCGGCCTTGCGACCGCCACCCGCAAGCAGGGCAAGCGCGAGGACAACGAACAGGCGAACCGGACAGACAGCTTCATCATGCACCGCTTCGAGTCCATCTTCTCGTGGGTGGAAAGCATGGGACTGAACCGCGCAACCGATGACGACGATCTGGAGAACGCCCAGAAAGCTGCCGAGGATCAGGACCACATCACGCTGTCCAAACACCACAAGCGCGCCGCAACCCGGCTGCGCCTGCACCTTGACCTCGCGCCTCAGGACGCCGACCACGAGCGTCTGTCCGACATCTTCACCTACCCCGAATGGAACCATCGCGCCCGCAGCTATATGCCCGACCACACCCGGGTCCTCGAAGCAGATGCAATCCCGGGGATGTCCTTTGCGCCCGATCCGCGCCTGATGACCCGTGTGCGCCGTCAGTTCGAGGCGCTGCATCCCCGCCGCATCCTTCTGCCCCGGCAGGTCGACGGTACCGAGCTTGACCTCGACGCGCTGATCGCAGCGCAGGTGGCTATCCGCGCCACCGGGCAAGGCAGCGACCGCATCTTCCGCGACCTGCGAAACGTGGAACGCGACCTGTCCGTGGCGATCCTGATGGACTGCTCGCGCTCTACCGAAGCCGTCGTCGGCACACGCAGCATCATCGACACCCTGCGCGAGTCGCTGGCGGCCCTGGCGGGCGGCATCGAAGCGGCAGGTGACCGTCTGGCGATCTGGGGCTTCTCCTCGCTCCGCCGCGAGCGGGTGTTCCTCACGCGGTGCAAGGACTTTCGCGACCCAATGACGCCCGAGGTCACCGCTCGCATCGGCAGCTTGCGTCCCGGCCACTACACGCGCCTCGGGGCAGCGATCCGACATGCCACAGCGCAGCTTGCGACCGAGCCATCGACCAGCAAGCTGTTGCTCTTGCTGACAGACGGCAAACCCAACGATCTTGACCACTACGAAGGCACTCACGGCATCGAGGACAGCCACATGGCCGTGCGCGAAGCCCGCCGCATGGGCCATGCGGTTCATGGTGTCATCGTCGATGCCGACGGCCAGGACTGGTTTGCGCGCATCTTCGGGCGCGCCGGCTTCACCCTGCTGCCGGACCCGGCACGGCTTGGCCGCGCCCTGCCCGACATCTACCGATCCCTGACGCAGGAGACCTGACATGCGCCTGACCTTTGTCGTGCTTACCGTTATCGCGCCCGCAGCGACCTGGGCCGAGACGTTCCAACGCCCCATCCCGCAACCTGAGACGGCCCAGGCCGAGGTCGCGTATTTCACTGCCTCGCTCGTCTTCCTGGCCGCGCTGGTGGCGGTTCAGTGGCTGGTCAACCGCAGATGAGCCTGCTGCGGCTGACCATGATCCTGTATCCGTTCGGGGCAGGCGCGATGGCGGTCAACGTGTTCTTCGCCTCGCTCATCTGGTCATGGCTAGGCTGGCCCGTGCTGACCCCGGTGCAGTCGATTCTGGGCGGTGCGGTGCTGGGAGTTCCCGCAACATGGGCCTTCGCCCGGCATATCTGGCAGTTGATGGAAAGCATCGACGGCGAAAGGTGATGGTCGCTGCGAGCGAACCGCCGCCAGATCATCCGGCCCCTGCCCGCATCCGCCCGTCTCAGGTCGTGGCGCAGATGTAGTCGGGCACGATCCCCGAGCGGGCAATGTAGGCGTCGATCTCGTGGCCCGCAAAGAGGCCGTGGTCGAGCACCAGCACAGTGCCGACCCCCGCCGCCCGTCCGCCCAGCACATCGGTGTGCAGCGTATCTCCGACCATCGCGATGCGATGCCGGGGGATGCCCGGCAGGCGCGCCAGCACGTCGTCGAACGCATCGGGGTAGGGCTTGCCGAAAAAGACCGGGTCGATCCCCGTCGCATCGGCAAGTGCATGGGCGAAGAAACCGGGCTCGACGGACAGCCCCGCCTCGCGCGGGGCGACGAGGTCGGGATTGGCAACCACGAGCGGGCGCGGCTGGCGCGCGAGGGCGGCCTGCAAGGCCGCGTGGGTCGCGGGATCGAGGTCGGCGCTTGAGAACATCACGAAGGCATCGACCTCGGGCTGCTCGGCAGCAGACCAGCGGCGGATATCGGCGTCGATGTCCGCGAAGTTATCGCTCGCCGCCGAGATTGCGCCCCATCGCGCACCCGGAGCGATCCCGGACAACCGCGCCACGGCCACGTCGCGGCTTGCCACCACCTCGTCCAGCGTAAAGTCGAAGCCGAGCCTGTGATACTTGGCATGCGCCGCGCTGCGCGGATCGCTGGCGGCATTCGTCAGGACGATCAGCCGCTTGCCGAGCGCGCGCAGATCGGCCATCCGGCCGACCGCACCCGGAATGGGTGTGAGGCCGACATTGAGCACCCCGAAGGCATCGAGGATGAAGGCATCGAACCTGTCCGCCACATCGGCCAGCGTGGCGATCCGCTCGGCCTTTGCCGGGAAGGTCGCCGCAGGCAGGCGATGGCGCACTTCCTCGTAGCGGACGAAGGCGGTCTCGGTCGTTACGGGTTTCACAGCCCGGTCCCTCAGCTTTCGGCCGAGGCAAGCTGCGCCATGACGCCGCTCGCCGCCGCGATGTCCGCGAACGAGAAGCGGTCGCGCATCTCGTGGGCATGCATGACCGCCTCGCGGTAGAACTCTGCCGGAAAGCCCAGTTCGGTCGCGGTCGTGGGGCCACCGGCGGCGGTCAGGTACCGCTCCATCACCGCAAGCGGCACGGCCATCTCGAGGCATTCCTGCCGCAACTCGGGCCAGATCTTCGCCATGCGCGCGTTGAACGCATCGGCCCCCGCCGCGTCGAGCGCCTTGCGCTGCACCAGCGGCAGGCATTGCGCGGCGACCTCGGAGCCCATGCGCGCGATCATGCCCGCCTCGTCGATCCGGGTCGGGCCGATCTGGGGCGGGCTTTCGCTCGCCAGGAAATGCTGCTGAAGCCGTGCCATCGTCAGGGTCGCCACCCCTACCTGCTGGCCGTGCAGCGAACCCGGATGCCGAGCCCCGGCAAAGCAGTCGAGGTAGTGTGAGATCTGGTGCTCGCCCATCGAGCCGTGGTTCGACACGCCCGTGAAGTTGATGCCCAGACCGCAGAGCGTGAGCACACGGAACAGAGTGCCGATGGCTTCGATATCGCCCTCGGCCACGCCATTGGCATGTTCCATCAGCTTCAGCTCGTCGGGGATCTCGATCACATAGGGCTCGTGGCGGTACATCGTGCCCAGCATCCGGTGCGACATCCACCAGTCTATCTGCGCCACCGACCGGCACAGGCAGTCGCCGAAACCCGCCGCGTTCAGATGCGCGGGGGCGGCGGCGCAAACCTCGATGTCCACGAAGAACCCGGCGGGGGTCTGCGCGGGCAGCGAAACCTTCAGACCGCTGTCCAGCGTGATCGACGCGGTCGACGAGGTGTAGCCGTTCATCGACCCCGCCGTCCCGAAGACGCAATAGCTGCGCCCGTTCTGCAAGGTAGCGTATTTCGTCAGGTCGTTGATCGTCCCCGAGCCTACCGCGACGGCCGAGGGGAAGTCCTTCAGACGCTCGGTCAGGGACCGGACGGTCGCCATGTCGGCATGCGGCGCGTCGAGGATGATCTCGGTCACGGGGCCACGCGTCCGAAGCGCGCGGGCGACGCGCTCACCCATCGCGCGGTGGGTGGCGGCGTCGCAGACCACCGCGAAGGGCGGACCGAAACCGAGGTCGGTCACGAGGTCGGCCTCACGGTCCTTCAGCGACTCGGAAAACACGATCTTGTAGGGCGCGGCCGGGAAACGATGCCCGGTCAGCGGGCTGTGCCACGTGCCCTCGCAGATCTCGTCGATCAGTTCGGTCCAGTTGAAGGACTGCGCGTGGGTAGGGATCATCGAGGAACCTCTCGGCGTGCGTCACGGCATTTGCCAACGACGGCTGGCATATGTCAAGGTCGCGTCAGCCATTGGGGTTTCGCGGGCAAAGGCAGGACATGCGCGCCAGGACCGAGATCGAATTCGCGAACGACCCCGTGCGCTGGGCGGCGTGGCTTTACCACGGCGAGGGCCGCACCCAGAACGAGGTCGCCCGCGCGCTTGGCGTCAGCCGCCAGAGCGTCGCGAACTATCTGGCCGAGGCGCGGGCGCGCGGCCTTGTGTCGGTGCAGCTTGCGCCTGACCTGCTGACCGCCCACGAGCTTGCCGGGGCTGTCGCACGCCGCTTCGGGCTGGAGGGCGTCCATCTGCTGCCCGAAGCCGCCAGCCCCGAGGCTGGGCGTGAAAGCGTTGCCACCGGCGGCGGGCGGGTTCTGGCGGCGCTGATGCAGGACGGCTGGACGCTGGGCGTCTCGGCCGGGCGGACCCTGTCGGCCCTGTCGGACCGGATGCCGATGGTCAGGTTCCCGCGCTCTACCGTCATCCAGATCGCGGGCAGTTCGATCATGGGGGCGGCCTCGTCGCCCGAGGTCTGCACGAGCCGTATCGCCTCGGCACTGGGCGCGCATTGCATCAACCTGCACGCGCCCGCCTATGTCGGCACACCCGCCCTGACCCGGATGCTGCTGGACGAACCCGCCATTGCGCGGCATTTCGAGATGATCGCGGGTGCCAACATCATCGTGTTCGGGATCGGCGAGCTGACCGGCCAGACGAACATCGACCAGCCGCCCTACCTCGATGCCGGGGTGCGCGACGACTACATTGCGCGCGGCGCGAAGGCGGTCGTGTTCGGCCGTTTTCTCGATGCGCGCGGACAAGAGCAGGACGGCCCGCTGTACGGGCGCACCCTGGCAATCCCGCTTGACGTGGCGCGCGCTATCCCGCTGCGGGTGGCGGTTGTCAGCGGCCGGACCAAGCACACTGCCCTTTGGGCCGCGCTGGCGGCGGGGCTTATCACCCATCTGGTGATTGACGCAGGCCTTGCGGGCTTGCTCTTGTCGGACGACGCGAAGGGGGACGCTGAATGACGGAGTGCGTGATCGGGATCGACAGCTCGACCCAGTCGACCAAGGCCATCGCATGGGACCGTGAGGGGCGGCTTCTGGCCGAGGGGCGCGCACCCATCGAGATGACCTCGCCCGGCCCCGACCTGTTCGAGCAGCAGCCCGACGAGTGGTGGCGCGCGGCCGTGGCGGCGCTCCGGCAACTGGCCGGGCGCGTCGACCTTGGAACGGCGCGCGGCCTTGCCATCTCGAACCAGCGCGAGACGGTCGGATTTCTGGACGCGGACGGCGCGACGGTTCGCCCCGCGATCGTCTGGCTCGATGGCCGCGCGCACCGCGAGGCCCAAGCCTTCACCACCAGCTTTGGCCGCGAGGCAATGCTCGCACTGACTGGCAAGCATGCAGACCTGACGCCTGCGGTCTACAAGCTGGCCTGGATGCGCGCCAACGAGCCCGAGGTGCTGGATCGCGCGGCGCAGATCGTCGATGTCCACGGCTATCTGGTGCGGCGGCTGACGGGCAAGCGCGCCACAAGCTGGACCAGCGCCGACCCCTCGGGCCTGTTCGATATCGCAGGAAAGGCGTGGAGCGCCGCGATCCTCAGCCAGCTTGGCCTTGGCCCCGACCGGATGGCCCCCGCCCATGCGCCCGGCACCGTGCTGGGGCATGTGACCGCAGCGGCGGCAGAGGCCACCGGCCTGCCCGAGGGGCTGCCCGTCATCGCCGCCGGGGGCGACGGGCAATGCGCGGGGCTTGGCGTCAACGCGATGCGGTCGGGGACCTGCTATCTCAACCTCGGCACCGCTATCATCACGGGGGCCTGGTCGGCCACCCCCCGCGTCGGTCAGCACTGGCGCACGATGATCTCGCCCACCGGCGAGGGCTATTTCCTGGAGGGCGTCCTGCGCGCGGGCACCTTCTTTGCGGACTGGGCGGTGAAGTCCTTCATCGACCCGCAGGCGAGCCCCGCCACCTTCGATGCCCTCAGCACGGCGGCCGCCGCCCTGCCCCTCGGCAGCGACGGCGTCATCGCAAGTCCCTACCTTTCAGGCTGCATGAACCCGCATTGGGAGGGCCGTGCCAAGGCCGCGTTCTTCGGCTTCGGCCCGTCGCACGGCAAGGCGCATCTCTACCGCGCCGTGCTTGAATCGCTGACCGGAGAGATCGCCCGCACCGTCGCGGCGATGCGGGCCGAGGGCGTGCCGGTCGACCGGATCGTGGCCGTCGGCGGGGGCGCGAACTCGGTCCTCTGGCGGCGCATGATCGCGGATGCGACGGGCCTGCCCCTGACGGTCAGCACCTCGCTCGAAGCCTCGTCGCTTGGCGCGGCGATGGCGGCTGCGGTGGCCTCGGGCTGGTATCCCTCGTTCAACGCAGCCGCCGCGGGGATGAGCCGCACCAACCTGACCGAGGCGCCCGACCCCGCCGCGCGCGCAGGCTGGGACAGGCTCCTCGCCAGGCAGGACCGGCTCAACCGCTTCGTCTGTGCCGAAGCGGCGCTGGCGGACGGCTAGCGCACCATCGCCGCGACATTGCCGCCGTCCACCGTCAGGACCGCACCCGAGGTCTTGCGTGCCTTCACAAGGTGCACGAACGCCTCGGCCACATCGCGTGCCGTCACCTCGCGCCGTACGAGGTTGCCGCGCATGTATTCCTCGGGGCTGATGCCGCGCGCCCGTGCGCGTTCTTCGACGAACGCGTCGGTCAGAAGGCCGGTGCGGATGCGGTCCGCGTTGACCGCGTTCGACGTGATGCCCGAGGCCCCGAACTCGATCGCATACTGGCGCATCAGGGCCAGTAGGGCGGCCTTGGCCGTGCCGTAGGGTCCGAAGTCCGGGCCGGGGTTCAGCGCCTGTTTCGAGACGTTGAACACCAGCGCCCCGCCCGTGCCCTGCGCGGTCATCACCGCCGTGACGGCGCGCGCCATGTGGTGATGACCCCAGAAGTTCAGCTCGAACGACTTGCGGAACACCGGCTCGCCGACTGTCGCAAGCGGGCCCTGAAACGCGGCCCCAGCGTTCGAGATCAGGATGTCGACCCCGCCGAACCGCTCGACCACCGACGCAACCGCCGCGTCGACCGCCGCAGGGTCGGTCACGTCGCACACAACCGCGAAGCCGCCAATGGCCTTCGCCGCCGCCTCGGCGCTCGCCCGGTCGATGTCGAACACCGCGACTTCGGCCCCGTCCGCGCGCAACATCTGCGCCACCTCGCGCCCCAGGCCGCTGCCCGCGCCGGTGACGATGGCGACCTGGCGGTGCAGCGCCTTCTCGGTCGCCGAGGCGAGCTTGGCCTGTTCGAGCGACCAGTATTCGATGTCGAAAAGGTCGGCCTCGGGCAGGGCGTCGAACCGCCCGATGCCCTCGGCGCGGGTAATCACGTTGACGGTGGCCTCGGCAAGATCGGCGCAGATCGCAGCCTCGGAGGCGGTGCGCCCAACCCCGAACAGGCCGACGCCGGGCATGTAGACGATGCGCGGCACCGGATCGAGGATGCGGAAGCCGCCCCCCGCACGGGCGTTGTTGCGCTGGAAATATGCCTCGTACTCGGCCGCGAAGCGCGCGACTGCCGCCCGGATCGCAGCGCCATACCCGGCGAGGTCGGCCGCGTCCGGCGCCGGGGCGACCATGCCGAAGCGCTTGATGCGGATCGCGTGGTCGGGCGTCGCATTGCCGCGCGCCGCATAGTCAGCCACGTCCGCGCCATCGGTGAAGTGGCGGATCTCGTCCGAGGTGCGATGCGCCAGCACCCAGCGGTCGGGCCGCCCCTCGACAGCCGTCTCGCGCGCCAGCGCGCCGCGCAGCAGGGGCGCCACGTCGGCCACAGCAGGCGTGCGCGCGGGCAGGCGCGCCGAGGCGAAGGGCCGCGCCCTGCCCCGGTCCAGCCGACGTTCGGCCATGTCGCACATCGCGATCATATCCTCGTAGGACTGCCGGGGGTCGTCGTTGAAGGTGAAGATCCCGTGGTTCATCAGGATCATGTGCGGCGCGTCGGGGCGGTCCAGCAGCATCCGGCGACAGACCTGCGCCAGCACGAAGCCGGGCATCACATAGGGGACGATCAGCGTGTCGGGGAACAGATCGCGGATGATCGCCTCGCCATCCGGCTGGTTGGTCAGCGAGACGATGGCATTGGCGTGGGTGTGGTCGACATGCCGCGCCGGGATGATGGCATGCAACACCGCCTCGATCGACGGGTTGGGTGCGTAGGGATCAAGCAGCATCCGCCGCTGCGCGGTCACCAGCCCCTCATCGGAGAGCGACACGAGGTCGGCCAAAGCCGCAAGCGGGCGCAACTCCACCGCAGGCAGGCCCTGCGGCTCGATCGTCCCCATGTCCCAGCCCGAGCCCTTGACGCACAAAACGTCGTGCACCAATCCCAGCGCATCGGCCATCTGTGTCTTGACCGAGGTGTTTCCGCCGCCGTGCAGCACAAGCTTCGGCTCCTGCCCCAGGATGCGCGTCGTGTAGGTGCGGATCGCCAGATCCGTGCCGATGCCGCGGGCGGCATAGTCGTTTACCACGGCGTCGAGGTCCGACGAAGACCAGCGCGATTGCATGTCCGATACTCCCAGTCTTATCAGGCGTCGATCCGCAGGCCGGAGGCCGCGTCGAAGATGTGCAGCTTGTCCGCCCCCACCGAAAGCGACAGCGTCTCGCCCGCCTTCGCCTGCGTGTGGCGGGGCGCCACGACAACGAATTCGGTGCCCGCCACATCGAGGTGCAGCACCACCTCGGCCCCCGTCTTTTCCAGGATCAGGAGCTTGCCGGTGATCGCACCACCTTCGACGATCGAGACGTCGGTCGGGCGGATGCCGCAGGTTACCTTGCGCCCGTCATGCGCGGCGAAGCCTGGGGGCAGCGCGATGTCGATGTTGGCATCGCGGAACGACACGACGCCGCCCTCGACCACGATGCGCCCGTCAAGGCAGTTGATGCCGGGAGAGCCGATGAACTCGGCCACATAGCGGCTGTTGGGCCGGTCATAGAGGTCGTCGGGGGTGCCGGCCTGCGCGATCGCGCCGCCGCGCATCAACACGATCTTGTCGGCCATGGTCATCGCCTCGATCTGGTCATGCGTGACGTAGATCGTGGTGGCCTTGAGCCGGTCGTGGAGTTGGCGGATCTCGACCCGCATATGCGCGCGCAGCTTTGCGTCGAGGTTGGACAGCGGCTCGTCGAACAGGAAAACCTTGGCGTTTCGCACCATCGCGCGGCCCATCGCGACGCGCTGGCGCTGGCCGCCCGACAGCTCTTTGGGATAGCGGTCGAGATAGTCGGTGATGTTGAGAACGCTCGCCGCTTCGGCCACCTTCGCCGCGATCTCGGCGGGCTTCAGCCCCGCCACCTCAAGGCTGAAACCGATGTTGTCGCGCACCTTCATCGTCGGGTAGAGCGCGTAGTTCTGAAACACCATCGCGATGTTGCGGTCGCGCGGATGGGCGTCGTTGACGACCTTGCCGTCGATGGCGATCTGTCCCTCCGAGATCGTTTCGAGCCCTGCCGTCATCCGCAACAGAGTGGTCTTGCCGCAGCCAGACGGCCCCAGAAGCACGATGAACTCGCCATCCGCAACCTGAAGTGACAGGTCCTGCATCACCCGTACGGCACCATAGGCCTTGCCGACCCCGATGTAGTCCACTGTCGCCATCAGACGTTCGTCCTTGTCAATATTTCTGCCGCGTGGGGGTCACGCAGATTTCCTGGACCAGCGCATTCTGCGGCAGGTTGTAGGCATTCAGGATCAGGTCCGCGACGATGTCGGCCCCGATGCCCCCGCCGATGCTGGCCTTGTTGGCCTTGTAGGCGGCGAGCGTGCCCTGATCGAGCACACCCGACAGCACCTCGGTCTCGATCACGCCTGGCGACAGGACGATCACGCGCACATCGTAGTCCGACAGATAGCCGCGCAGCGATTCCGACACGGCATGAACGAAGAACTTGGTGCCCGCATAGACGGTGTGGTCGGGATAGACCTTGCGCCCCGCGATCGAGCTCATCATCACGAGCGTGCCGTGGCGACGCGCCATCATGCCTGCCATGACGGCGTGGACCGAATTCATCACACCCTTAGTGTTGATGTCGATCATCTCGTCCCATTCCTCGGGCGGCTGGCGTCCGATATCGGCAAGACGCGCGATACCTGCATTAGCGAACATCATGTCGACCGGTCCGAAGGCCGCCTCGGCCTCGGCGACGGCGGCGGCGATCTGGGCACGGTCGCGCACGTCGACCTCGCGGCTGATCGACTGGGGCAGGTTCATTGCGACCATGCGGTCGATCCGGCGCGCCATCATCAGAACGGGGTGTCCGGCCGCAGAAAAAGCGCGGGCCGTCGCCTCGCCGATGCCGGAACTGGCACCCGTGACAGCGATGAGTGGCTTGCTGGTCAAGGTTGATCTCTCTGGCTGGAGGAATGGCAAACGCGGCGGGGGCCGCGTTTGCGCTTGTCTTGATGTCGACCGGGATCAGCCCGAAACGATCGCGTCTGTCGCCTGCGCGATGTCGTCCATCGCCTCTTTCGCCGATCCGTACTCTCCGGCGAAGTACTTGCCGAGACGCACCGGGATGGTGTCGTTCGCAAGTTCGGCCCATTCGGGCAGATCCGGCTCGGAACCCATGTCGTTGGCGATGGTCTCGCGCACCACGTTGAGGTGGCGGGTCGTGCCGGCACCCACGCGGTTGTTGGCGATGATGCGCGGATCGTCGTAGACGCTGGCGCGGGTCGGTCCGGTGCCGCCGCCAAGGGCGGTGATCAGCACCTGGGTGTCATACGAGGTCGCCCACTGCATGAAGATCCAGGCCGCATCCGGGCTTTTCGAGTTCCGCGACACGGCGAGCGAAGAGCCGCCCTGGTGGCCGACGCCGGGGATTTCGCCGAAGCCGGTTTCGGACACCGTCCGAAGGGCTTTCGGTTTGGGGCAGCGAACCGCCGACATGAGGCCCGAGACCTTGGTCGCGCTGGGATCGTCGAAGTAGGGGAAGAACTCGCCCCAGCTCATCATCGAGGCCGCGACGCCCTGCGCCACGGATTGGCCCTGACCATCCCACGTCCAGCCGTCGACCCCGGGCGGCATCGTGGCCTTGAGGCGATCCCAGTACTCCATCGCGGCGAGACCCGCCTCGTCGTTGCCCTTGAACTTGCCGTCCGCGCCGAAGATCGAGCCGCCATGCCCCCAGAGCCAGGCCGTCCAGTCGCATTCGAGGCTGTAATGCCCCGACTTCATCTGGCCGGTCGAGCCATACATGCTCGGCCCCTTGGTCTCGGTGATCGCCTTGGCCTGCTCGTAGTATTCCTCGAGCGTGGTGGGCGCCTGGAATCCCATCTCGTCCCAGATGTCCTGACGATACTGCATGATGAAGATCGGGATGTCGTAGGGCACCCCCACCATGCGACCCTCGAACATGCTGATGCCATCGACGAGTGCGGGCAGG
Organism: Rhodobacterales bacterium; assembly: GCA_031425325.1. GTDB lineage: Bacteria > Pseudomonadota > Alphaproteobacteria > Rhodobacterales > Rhodobacteraceae > Aliitabrizicola. The sequence continues at coordinate 30,216 of JANPJD010000029.1, forward strand.
AAGTCGTCGATGTTGTAGTTGGGCATCGCAAGGTCGGGCTTCGCCTCGATCTGCTCGCGCGGGTCGAACACGTCCTGGCTGACCGACGCGGCCCAGCTCTGGTCGATATAGTAAAGGTCGTAACTGCCAAGCTGCGAGGCAACATCGAGCGTCAGCTTCTGCAGCACCTGCTCCAGCGGCAGAACCTCGATCTCGACCGTCATGCCCGAGGCCGCCTCGAAATACTGCTTGAGCTGGCTGTTGAGCGCGTTGGAAGGCGGCGTGGATTCCGTCGCAAGCTTCAGCGTCGTGCCTGCAAAGGGCTTGGACACTTCGCGGACCCAGTCGAGCATTGCGGGATCAGGCTCCAGCCCCTGGGCGAGTGCCGGCGTGGCGCGGAACGGCCGCACGAGGCCCGAACCCAGCACCCCTGCCCCCAACCCCAGCATCCCTGCGCTCCGCAGGAACGAGCGGCGGCTGATCCGGCCCTTGACGTAGTCATCGACGATCTTGGCTCTGTAGAGCTTCTTGTCACTGTCTTTCAATGTTCCATCCTCCCGAGTTGGTTTTTCGTCTGGTCGTAACCGCTACTGCTTCACGGACCCCAGCGTCAGGCCGCGCACGAGGTGCTTTTGCACCAGCAGAATGAAGATGAAGGCCGGGATCATCGCCGCCGCACCAAGCGCCGCCATGTTGCCCCAGGCGGTGCCGGTCGAGGTCACGAAGGTCGAGGCGACGACCGGCACGGTCTTGAGACTTGTCTGCGTCAGGGTCAGCACGAAGAGGAATTCTGTCCACGAGAAGATGAAGCACAGCACCGCCGTCGCGGCCATGCCCCCCTTCACCACCGGCAGGATGATGCGCCGGAAGATCAGCCAGCGCGACGCGCCGTCCACCATAGCGCTTTCGTCGATCTCGGCCGGAATGTCGTCGAAGAAGCTCTTCATCAAGAGCACCGCCAGCGGCATGTTCATGATCGAATGGATCAGCACGATGCCGGTATAGGTGTCGAGAAGCGCCACCTCCTTGTAGATGAAGAACATCGGGATAGCGACCGCGACAGGCGGCATCATGCGGGTCGACAACACCCACGCAACGAACTGGTGCCGCCCGCGGAACTGCATCCGGCTGAGCGCATAAGCGGCCAGCGTGGCGACCGCGACCGAGATCAGCGTCGAGATCACCGCGATGACGACCGAGTCCCAAAGTCGCGGGCCCATCCGCCAGTTACCGCCGCCCGGCAGGACCTCGCGCTGCTCGCCAAAGCCGAAGCCGAACGAGATGCCGAACACCTCTTCGAAATTCCGCATGGTCGGCTCGAACGACCAGACATGCGGCGGATAGTTGAAGATCTCGCGCCCGTCCTTGAAGGCGACGGTCAGCCAGTAGTAGAGCGGAAAGGCGAACAGCGCGACGACGGCCCACCCGAAGATGGTGCGGATCATGCGCGACGAGCGGGACCGGACCATCATTACCAGCGCACCTTCGCGATCCAGATGAAGAGGTTCGCCACGATCAGGATGATGATCAGCGTGAAGAGCGAAAGCGTCGCCCCGTAGCCCCATTTGATGAAGCTGAAGGTCTGCTGCCAGCTGTAGAGCGACAGCGTATAGGTCGCCGTGCCCGGCCCCCCGCTTGTCATCACGAAGACGTAGTCGAACATGCGGAAGATATCGATGCCGCGGATCAGGATGGCGACGGCGATGACCTTGCGAAGCAGCGGCAGCGTGATGCGGCGGAACACCATGAAGGCCGAGGCACCGTCCAGCATCGCGGCCTCGTAGGGCTCGGCCGGAAGCGAACGCAGCCCAGCAAGGAAGATCAGCACCATGAAGGGCGTCCACTGCCAGATGTCGGCGATAATCACCCCCCAGAGCGCGGTCGAGGGGCTCGACAGGATGGGCTGCGACTTGTCGAGTATGCCGAACACGTCGAGCACATAGGTGATGACCCCGAATTCGGCGTCCTGCATCAGAAGGAACATCATCCCCGTGATCGCGGGCGGCACCACCAGGGTCAGCGTCAGCAGCGTCCGCAACAGGCTGAAGCCGAACTCCTCGGCATCGAGCAGAAGTGCTATCGCCATGCCAAGGATCACCTCGACCGTCAGGACGACGACGAAATAGAACATCGTGATCCCAAGCGCCTGCCACATCCGGGTGTCGGCAAACAACTGCTGCCAATTGGCGAGGCCCACGAACTCGAGGCCCCGCTCGCGGGGGACGTATTCGTGGAAACTGAGCCAGATGTTGTAGAAAAGCGGAAGGATGGTAAAGGCGACAAGCATGATGACCAGAGGCATCAGCCAGATCAATGGTCGGTCCGATGAAAGGGCCCGGAGCATTGCAATTCGCCTTCCCGCCGCTGCACGGCATATGGCCTCGTTGCAAGATTTTCTGGCATGGCGAAAACCTTTGTGCAACAAATTTCTTGGGCGCTACAAAAGTGCGGTTCGCTGCCGTCCGACCGGCTGCCACGCTTGGATGCTGCCGATACGGATGGGCCGAGCATGGGCAGAGTAGACGAGCATTTGCCGACATCGGGCTCGCAGTCGGGCGCGGTGGATGACGCAATCGCACGGGTCGCGCATCAGTATTACGTCCTTGGCCTGACGCAGGCGGACATCGCCAAGCGCCTTGGCATCACGCGGTTCAAGGCGCACCGCATGCTGGCCCAGGCGCGCGAGCGCGGGATGGTGAGGGTCGAACTCAACGTCTCATCCGCCTCGCGGCTTGCCCTTGAAGACCGCCTCGCGGAACGCTTCGGGCTGGATGCCGCCTATGTCTGCCCGTCAGACTCGACCACCGAGGTGCCGCTCTCGGCCGTGATCGGGCATTACGCGGCCTCGGTCGTGGCCCCCCTCATCCATGACGACCTGACGATCGCCGTCTCGTGGGGGGCGACGCTGCGTGCGCTTGCGATGGCGCTTGAACCCGTGACGGCGCAGAACCTGTCGGTCGTGCCCTTGCTCGGCTCGCTTGCGACGCGCTCGAACATCGACCGCTACGAGGCGTCCTCGCTTCTGGCCCAACGCCTGAACGCCGAGTGCTTCTATCTTCCCGGCCCCATCCTGTGCGACAGCGCCGAGACCAAGGCCGCGATCGACGCCCAACCTGTGATTCGCGAGACCCTTCGGAAGGCGCGCGAGGCGGGCCTCGCCCTGCTCAGCATCGGCGGCACCACGATGTCGAGCCTGTTCGACTCGGGGGTTCTGACGGCAGAGGGGCGCGACTCGGCGCTCGCGGCGGGGGCGGTCGGCAATCTCCTGGGGCGGTTCATCGGCAAGAACGGGCGCCAGATCGACCATCCGCTGAACGACCTCTGCCTCGGCATCGGCCCGGAAGATGTCCGCAGCGTGCCCGTCCGTATGCTCTGTGCGGGTGGCCCGAACAAGCTTGCAGCCATCGCGGGCGGGTTGCGCGCCGGGGTCGCGACCATCCTCGTCACCGACGAGACGACGGGAACGGCACTGCTGGGCCTTTAGGACCTGTACGTCCCCGTTTCGACAGCGCGATACTGGCCGTGCGTCGAAGCGCGCCCTGCCCGCTCACGGCTTGCACGGACGCGGACGAGCGCGTAACGACACGCGCATGATCCGACATCAGCGCCTGCTCATCATCGACTTCGGCAGCCAGGTCACGCAACTGATCGCGCGCCGCCTGCGCGAGTTGCATGTCTACTGCGAGATTCATCCCTATCAGTCCGTGACCGACGCCTTCCTGACCGAGTTTGCGCCCTGCGCGATCATCCTGTCGGGCGGGCCGGCCTCGGTCTTTGCACCGGGCGCGCCGATGCCGCCGGAATCGGTCTTTTCGGCGGGCGTGCCGGTGATGGGCATCTGCTACGGCCAGCAGGTGATGATGCATCTTCTGGGCGGCAAGGTGGAGCGCGGGCACGGCACGGCCGAGTTCGGGCGCGCCTTCGTGACACCGTTGGGCGGCGCGCTGCCGCTGCTGGAGGGCTGGTTCGATCCGTTGAACGGAACCAACGGGCGCGAGCAGGTCTGGATGAGCCACGGCGACCATGTGTCTGAAATCGCGCCGGGATTTCAGGTCTACGGCACCTCGTCCAATGCGCCCTTCGCGATCACCGCGGACCCGGCGCGGCAATTCTACGCCGTGCAGTTCCACCCCGAGGTCCACCACACCCCGAAGGGCGCCAAGCTTTACGAGAACTTCGTGCGGCTCGCGGGCTTCACCGGCGACTGGACGATGGGGGCCTACCGCGACGAGGCGATCGCCAAGATCCGCGCGCAGGTCGGCGACGCCAAGGTGATCTGCGGCCTGTCGGGGGGCGTCGACAGTTCCGTCGCCGCCGTCCTGATCCACGAGGCGATCGGCGACCAGTTGACCTGCGTCTTCGTCGATCACGGGCTTCTGCGGCAAGGCGAGGCCGAACAGGTCGTGTCGATGTTCCGCGACCACTACAACATGCCGCTGATCCATGCCGACGAGGCCGACCTCTTCCTCGGCGCGCTGGAAGGCGTCAGCGACCCCGAGGTAAAGCGCAAGACCATCGGGCGGCTTTTCATCGACGTGTTCCAGAAGCACGCGACCGCCGTGGGCGGGGCCACGTTCCTCGCGCAAGGCACGCTTTATCCCGACGTGATCGAAAGCGTCAGCGCCTCGGGCGGGCCGTCGGTCACGATCAAGAGCCACCACAATGTCGGCGGCCTGCCGGAAAAGATGGGC
>JANPJD010000030.1:0-12574 GCA_031425325.1 Rhodobacterales bacterium
CGACTGGATCTAGGTCCGGCCACCCTGCGATGCGGTCGCCTTGCCCGCCTGCGCCACGCGCCGCACCCCTGTCTGGCGTTCCAGCATGTCCTTGCCCTGCCGCGACAGGCCAAGTTCGCGCAGGATGTCCCAGGTGCGGTAATGCACCGTGAATATCTCGCGCCCCTCGGGCAGCGGCTGACCGCGCATCCGCCCGCCGAGGATGTAATGCTGCTCTTCGGGCAACAGATGCCAGCTGAGGCCCGCCTTCGCGATGGCAAGCGGCAGGCTCATCTGATCGAGATAGGGGCGCTTGCGGGGGATCTCGGGGGCCGCGTCGAGCGTCTGCGCGACCTCCATCCAGACCTGCGGAAAACTCAGGCCCTCGGGCGTCCGGTGCGCCTCGGGAAAGGCCAGAAGACCCGAGCTGAAATAGGGGATGCGCGGCTGGCCCCGCTTCTGGCGCATCAGGCGGAAGCGCTCTTCGGGGACGGCCAGCCCGACCGCGCCGTAGATGGCGGTCCAGACCGACTGGTCGGCCCAGATCATCGAGGCGGCGGGTGTCAGGGCGACATGGCCCGGATGGATCAGCGACTCGACCCGGTTCGGGCGCAGGCACAGGATGTCACTGTCCATGAAGGCCGAGAACTCGGTCTCGCGGGGCTCCAAGAGGGCGAGGATCTTGTTGCCGTGGGGATAGGCGGGGGCGAAGCGGCCCTCGGCGTGGAACGGCCGCAGATCGCAGCGCATCCGCGCGAGCAGTGTCCGCACATCGGGGTCCAGGTCGCGCCAGCGATGCTCGGGGCAATAGCCGTAAAGTGCGACCGTCTCGCCGAACTGCTCGCGCAGCGAGGCGGCAAGATAGCAGGCCATCACCTGATAGACAGGCGGCTCGACGATGAAGGCGATGCCGAGGCGGGGGGTCATGCGGGTGCGCGCGGCAGGGGCACGAGGTCGCCCGCCGCCTCGCGCAGGGCCTGCATCTCGGTGGCCGAGGGCAGGTCGGGCACAAAGCCTGGCGGCAGGTGGCCGAGGGCTGCGAGGCGCCCGAAGAGGGCTGCGAAGTCCAGCTCTCCGACCGAGGCGTAGTCGACGCGGCCCGTGCCGGGGCGCACCCAGTCGGTGCGGATCGCGTCGATGGTGTCTGGGGTGACGCCGCAAAAGCCCTGATATTGCTGTACATAGTCCGCCACATTGGCCTTCGAGCGGCGCAGCACGATGGCGACACGACCCCCCGGCGGAAAGACGAAACCCGCCAGGTGCAGCGCCGAGCCGTCGAGTGCCACGATGGTGCGCGCCGCCTTGTAGCGCGCGACCTGCACCGCGACGGGGTTGCGTTCCGGGTGGAAGACCTCGAACCCTGCGCGGGCGAGGTTCGCCTCGATCACCGCCTCGCCGAGGATGCCGCCGCGCGCCGCCGCAAGCCGCGCGCGAGAGACGTAAAGGCGGGGCGGCCCCTCGGGGCGGACATGCGCGAGGCGGTTCTGCACGAAGGCGTGGTAGGCGGGTGACCCGGCATAGCGCGGCCCCCAGCCGAAGCCGAGTTCCGGCACGTCGAGCCGCTCGACCCGCAAGGCGGTCGGGTGCGTACGGGCGGGTGTCGCGATGCCCAGAAGCCGCAGGAAATCGCCATGCGCCGAGATCGCACGCTCGGCCGGGCCGACCTCGCCGCGATAGGGCAGGTAGAGAAGGCTGTCGGGCGATTGCCCGAGATGGTCGAGCGCCCAGAGCCGGGCGGTGGACTCCACAAGGAAATGGCCGAAATGGCCCCGGAAATGGCCCGCGAACAGGTGCCGTCCGGGCAGGTCGGCGACCGGCTCGTCGGGAAAAAGCGTCGGGTAGGGCGTCGACTTGCGCGCCCTGATCCAGCCGCGCGCAAGCTCGACGGGCTGCCCGTCGCGGTCCAAGACGCCAGAGGCGAGACGCTGGTCGAAGGGCCGCTCGGGGATCACGAGGGCGTCGCGCAGGTGGGCGATCACATGGCGGAACGGCCCTGGGGCGATGCCGGGCAGGACGGTCTCAGTCGCATGTGGGGCAGGGGACGCCGGGATGGTGGTGAACGGGATGGGCGTGCCACCTGCAGCTTTGCCGGTCGCCCCGCCACCGGCCCCGCTGTCCGGCAGGCCCGCCCGCAACCGCCGTGCCGCGCGGCGGGCAAAGCGCGCTTCGGGGTCGGCCCGGCGGATCGCCTCGGCTGCCGCAAGCGCGAGCCTTGGGTGGCCGCGCCGCTCGGCCTCAGCCAGAAGCGCGCGCTGCCAGCCCGGCAGGCCGCGCCGCGCCCGGAAAGCGCGGGCGAAGGCCGCCCCGTCGAACCGCCCCTCGGCCAGGTCGCGGATCATCCCGTCGAGCAGCCCCAGCGCATTGATTTGCCGGATCGCCCGATGCCCCAGATGCCCCAGCCGCAGATGCCGCACCCCCGGCCCCATAACGCGCAGCGCATGGGCGCGGTCCTCGGGCACGAAGGGATCGTAGGCGAGCCAGACCTCCGAGGCCGCCACCTCGGCCGCATCGAGGAAGGCCGGATCGCTCCAGTCCCACCGGCGCGCGCCGTAGGGGAAGCGTCGCTCGAACGGCACCACTTCGGGGGAAAGCGAGGTCTGCGGGCTGAAGGCCAACACCACGCTGCCCGGCACCAGCGCCGAATAGGCCAGCGCCGCATAGCCGCCCATCGAGGCCCCGGCGAACACCACCCGTCGGAACGGCCGGAACAGCCCCGCGTCGCGCAGCGCCCCCAGCAACGCGGGGGTGTCGGCGTTGCGATACCAATCCTTGCGGCGCGCGATCAGACCCAGGATCGACAGGCCCGCCACCTCGGCCCGCCGGTGCAGCCAAGGCTGCGGCGGGCTGTATTGCCCGACCGAGGCGAGGTTGTCGAAGGTGACCAGAAGCACGTCCGAGCGCTGCTCGAACCAGGCATCGACAAGGGGGGCAGAGAGCAGGAACGCGTCGCGCCCCACCGCCTCGGCGGCGCTAGCGACCTCGGGCGGTCGCGCGGCTCCCCGCGCCGCCTCCTTGCCCGAACCGTTAGCGGCCACCGCATTCCCCCTTGCGCCTTGCGTGCAGTCTAGAGGCAGCGCACGGGCCTTGGCCATGCCCTCGCTTGGCTGTGCAAAACTGCCCGTGGAACCCTTGGCTGCGGAACGTGTTTGCCTGCCGAAGGGAGCCGGGCGATGAGCGCAGGACGCATCTTCGTCGGGGTCGGCGGCTGGACCTATCCGCCGTGGCGCGGTACCTTCTTTCCATCCGACCTGCCCGCCGCGCGCGAGCTGCACCACGCAAGCCGTGTCCTGACCTCGATCGAGGTGAATGGCACCTTCTACCGTACCCAGTCGCCCGCCACCTTCCAGCGATGGCATGACGAGACGCCCGAAGGCTTCGTCCTTGCGCTGAAGGCCCCGCGCTATGCCACCAACCGCAAGGTGCTGGCCGAGGCAGGGCCGTCCATCGCGCGCTTTGTCGAAAGCGGCATTGACCGGCTCGGCGACAAGCTCGGTCCGATCAACTGGCAGTTCGCGCCGACGAAACGGTTCGAACCCGCTGACTTTGCCGCTTTCCTCGAGTTGCTGCCTGACCGGGCAGGCGACCTGCCGCTGCGCCATGCAGTCGAGGTCCGCCATCCGGGCTTCGCCTGCGAAGCGCTGGTGGCGATGGCGCGGGCGCGGGGCGTGGCAATCGTCGTCGCGGGCGATACGTCCTGGCCGCAGATCGCCGACCCGACCGCGGACTTCGCCTATCTGCGGATCATGGGCACGGCCGAGGACGAACCGCTCGGCTACCCGCCCGCAGCACTCGATGCCTGGACCACCCGCGCGCGCCGCCTTGCGGCAGGCGAGACGCCGCCCGATCTCGCGGCGGTGGGTGCGACGGCAAAAGGCGCGCCGCGCGACGTGTTTCTCTACGTGATCTCTGGCGCCAAGGTCCGCAATCCGGCTGCGGCAGAGGCGCTGATCGCGCGACTCGGGCGGTAAGCGCGCCCCGGTCGTGCAACCATCGCCGGGGTGAGACGTTGACCCCTCGACCCCACCCAGAGAGGCCGACCCCCTGGAAACCCACATCCTTTTGTTCGTCGTGTTCGGTGCGATCACGCTGCTTACCGCTTGGCTGCCGATGATCCTCAAGGATGCGCCGCTGTCGCTGCCCATCGCCTGCATCGGCATCGGGGTGGCGATCGGCTATTCGGGCCTCGCACCTATCCTTGCAGAGAATCCGTTTGAGCGGCTGTCCGTGACCGAGCGCCTGACCGAGTTCGTCGTGATCGTGGCGCTTATGGGGGCGGGGCTGAAGCTCGACCGGCCCGTCGGCTGGAGGCGCTGGATGCTCGCCTGGCGGCTGATCGGCATTTCGATGCCCCTGTCGATCGCGGGGATCGCACTTGTGGGCTGGCAGGTGCTTGGCCTCGACCTTCCCTCGGCCCTGCTTTTGGGTGCGGTCCTGGCCCCGACCGATCCGGTGCTGGCAAGCGACGTGCAGGTCGGCCCACCCGGCGAGGGCGAGGAGGATGACGTGCGCTTTGCCCTGACGGCCGAGGCGGGGCTGAACGACGGGCTTGCCTTTCCCTTCGTCTATCTCGCCATTGCGGTCGCAGCCATGCAGGGCGGCGGGGGCGGAGAGATGCTGCTGGAATGGGTTGCCCTCGACGTGGTCTGGCGTCTGGCGGCGGGGCTGGCCGTGGGCTGGGCCGCAGGCGCGGCACTTGGCTATCTGGTGTTCCGCCTGCCCAACCATGCCCGCATCTCGCGCACAGGCGACGGGTTCGTGGCGCTGGGCCTGACGCTGCTGGCCTATGGCCTCGCCGAACTGGTCGAGGGCTACGGCTTTCTCGCGGTTTTCGTGGCCGCCGTCACGCTGCGCGACTCGGAGCGCGAGCATGAGTACCACGAAGAACTGCACAGGTTCACCGAACAGATCGAGCGGCTTCTGATGATGGGGCTGCTGGTGTGCTTCGGGGCCGCCATTGCCGAGGGGTCGATTTTCGGCGCGCTGACCCCGGCGGTCTGGCTCGCGGCGGGGCTGATCCTTGCTGTGGTGCGGCCGCTGTCGGGCTGGATCGGCCTTGCGGGATCGGGGGCCTCGGCGCGCGAGACGGCGGTGATCTCGGTCTTCGGGATTCGCGGGCTCGGGTCGTTCTACTACCTCGCTTATGCGTTGGGGGCAGCGAGCTTCGTCGACGCGCCGGTGCTGTGGGTGACGGTCAGCCTTGTGGTGCTGGCCTCGGTGCTGGTGCATGGCACCTCGGTGACCCCGATCATGCGACGCCACGACGCGGCGCTCTAGGGCGATGGCTTCGGCAGGGGTTGGGGACCCCGGACCGAGGGAAAGCCGGGCGGGGCACAGCCCCCCCGGCTTCTTTTCGGCACAATACCCTCGGGGGTGTGGGGGGGTCCGAGGACCCCCCGTCGCGGCCGAGGCGGGCGATCCCGCCCGGCGCCTCAGTCGCGGCCCATCACGAAGTCGGCGCAGCGGTTGCCCAGCATCATCGCGGGCGCGTTGGTGTTGCCTGCGTTGATGTCGGGCACCGCCGACATGTCCGCCACGCGCAGCCCCTCGATCCCGCGCACCCGAAGGCGTGAGTCGAGCACCGCCATCGGATCGCCATCCGCCCCCATCCGGGCGGTCGAGGCGGGGTGGTAGTTGGTCTTGACGAAGCGGCGGCAATGCGCGGCGAGGCTTTCGTCATCCGTCGCCGCCGGGATCGCGCGGTGCCTGATCCGGCTTGCCAGCGGGGCCGTCTCGTAGGCGCGCAGGAAAAAGCGCTGGCCATCGATCATCGCCTGCATGTCGTCGGGATGGTGCAGCAGGTTCGGGCTGACGCGCGGGCGGTCGGTCGGATCGGCCGAGCGCAGGCGCACGGTGCCGCGCGACTTCGGCTTTACCACCACGGTCGTGATCGTCAGACCGTGCGTGTTGTCGACCAGCGTCAGGGTATCGCGGTCAAGATAGACGATCGGTACGCAGAAGGCCTGGATCGTCGGCTCGGCCTCGGGGTCGCCCGGGTTTACGAAGGCACCAGCCTCGACCCCCGCCGACAGGATGCGCCCGGTCCTGAAGAGGCGGAACTGCAACCCGTTCAGCAGCATCCGCCAGCCGTCGCCCTGCCGGAAATAGCCGTAAGGGCCGTTGACTGTCGCGATCATTGGCACTTCGGGATGGTCGATCAGGTTTGCCCCCACGCCGGGGCGGTCGGCCAGCACCTCGATCCCGTGCTCGCGCAAGTGGTCGGCAGGACCGATGCCCGACAGCATCAGCAGTTTCGGCGTGATGAGCGCGCCCGCCGTCACGATCACTTCGCCCCGCGCGAACGAGCGGTGTTCCGTCCCCGACTTGTCGCGCCATAGAACCCCCACGGCGCGCCCGCCCTCGATCAGCAGTCGCTCGGCCCGCGCCTGAAGGCGTACGGTCAGGCGGGGGTCTTTCTCGAGCGGCGAGATGAAGGCATAGGCCGCCGAAGACCGCCGCCCGTGGCGGTTCATGAACTGGTAGAAGCCAACCCCGCGCTGCGAAGCGCCGTTGAAATCGGGGTTGAACGGCTCTCCCATCGCCTGCACAGCCTGCACGAACCAGCGCGATATCTGGTCGATATGGCCGGGGTCCGACACCTGCATGGGCCCGTCCACGCCGTGAAACTCGTTGTGCAGGCGGTTGTTGTCCTCCATCCCGCGAAAGTGCTTCAGCACCGCCGCCCAGGACCAGTCCGCGCCGTCGTTATTGCCATGCAGGGCCGCGTCCCAGGCGTCGTAGTCCGACGGCCGCCCGCGCATGTAGACCTGTGCGTTGACCGAACTGCCGCCGCCCAGCACGTTGGCCTGCGGGATGTCATGCGCCCGCCCGCCGAGATGCGCCTGTGGCTCGGACGTGTGGTAGTGCATGAACTTCGAGCCGTTGATCATCTTGAAGATGCCGGGCGGCATGTCGAGCAGCGGGTGGCGGTTGGAATGGCCGCCTTCCAGCAAGAGCACCCGCGCGTCGCCGTCGCTGACGAGGCGGGCCGCTGCGACGCAGCCCGAAGAGCCGCCGCCCACGACGATATGGTCGAACTCATCGCGGCTCATCTGCGCGGCCCCTCGAACGTGCCGCGCACATATTCCCAGGCGGCGTTGAGATGGGCTGTCAGCGCCGCCTCGGCGGCATCGGCATCGCGCTCGCGGATCGCGCGCTCGATATCGGCGTGGCGCAGGTGGTTGACGCGGTTGCGCTCGGGCGAGCGGGGCATCTTGGTCCAGTGGGGCGCAAGCCAGGCGGTGAAGGCGCGGTGGACCGCAGGCAACACGGGGTTCTGCGGGATATCGTAGAGCACCGCGTGGAAGGCCACATCCGTCGCATAGAACTCGGCGCTGTCGGGGATTGCCGCCTCGTTCGCGTCGAGCGCGCGGCGCAGCGCCTCGATGTCCGGCTTGCGCGCGTGGCGCGCGGCGTGGCGCACGAGGCCCGTCTCGATGAAGATGCGCGTGTCGTAAAGCGACCGGACGCCGCCTCCGTCGGCCAGCAGGTGCCCGACAACGCCGCTTGCCGCCGCAAGCGCCGCGTCGAAGCCGGGGCGGCGAACGACGGGGCGGTAGCGCGGGCGGCTTTCGACAAGGCCGCGACTTGCCAGCACCGCAACCGCCTCGCGCACCACGGTGCGGCTGACGCCGAAGGTGTCGATCAGGTCGCGCTCGGGCGGCAGGGTCGCGCCATCCATCAGCGCGCCCGAGACGATGCGCGCCTCGATGTCGCGCACCAGCGCATCGGCGGCGCGTCCCGACGCTGCTTTGTGGGCCGAACCCGCTTTGAGGCGCTGTGTCTGGTCCATGCCGTTCCCAAGGTTTGATCCGACTATACGGGGCGGGCTTAGGCTGACAAGACTGTTCCTGTTTGGTCAGACCATCTGGTGACCTCTGGACCCAGACGGACTTAGTATTGCGCCAGACCAGCCCGCTTCGCTTGGTTTTCGCTTGACCCTTGCGTGATTCGCCGTGCTACTTGGACAAGTTTAGTCAGACCAAAGGTGGCGCTGTGCTTCAGGAATTCAACGATCTGGTCCGCACCGGGCAGCCGCTGACGGCCCGGATGTTCGTGGGCGGGCGCTGGATCGCCGGGCCGGACGGGACCCATGCGGTCGAGAATCCGGCCGACGAAAGCCACATCGCGACCACGCCCGCCGGTGGCGTCGCCGAGGCCCAGGAAGCGCTCGACGCCGCCCGCCGCGCGCAGCCCGCCTGGGCCGCGCTGCCTGCGATCGAGCGGGGGCGGGCGGTCGCCGCGCTTGCAGACCTCGTGCGCGAAAACGCCGACCTTCTGGCGCATGTCGTCGTGGCCGAGCAGGGCAAGCCGCTCGATCAGGCGCTGGGCGAGGTCGGGGCGACCGAAACCTTCCTGCGCTATGCCGCCGAGCAGGCGCGCCGGATCGAGGGCGAGATCCTGCCCTCGGACGCGCCCGACGAAGAGATCCACATCCGCCGCCTGCCGCATGGCGTCGTCGTCGGGCTGACGGCGTGGAACTATCCCTCGGCGCTCGCGGCCCGCAAGATGGGCCCGGCCCTGGTCGCCGGGAACACGTTCGTGCTGAAGGCGCATGAGTTGACGCCCCTGTCGGGCCTCGCCCTTGCCGCACTGGCCGAAAAGGCGGGCATACCGGGGGGGGCGGTCAATGTCGTGACCGGCGACGGGCGCACGTTGGGGGCGGCGCTGGTCGAGGGGGCCGACATGGTCACCATGACCGGATCGACCCGCGCGGGGCGCGAGATCTACGCGGCGGGGGCCAAGGACATCAAGATCCTGCGGCTCGAGCTTGGCGGCAAGGCGCCCTTCATCGTGATGGAGGATGCCGACATCGACCGTGCCGTCGCGGCGGCGGTTATAGCGCGCTTCACCAATTGCGGGCAGATCTGCACCTGCAACGAACGGATGTATCTGCACCGCGCCATCGCCGACGAGTTCCTGGCTAAGTTCGCCGAGCGGGCCGGGGCGCTGACCATCGAGATGCCGCTGACGAGCCCCGACATCGGCCCGAAGGTCAGCGGGGCCGAGGTCGACAAGGTCGAGGCGATCACCAAGGCCTCGATCGCCGCCGGGGCCGAGGTGATCCTGCGCGGCGGCCCGCTGCGCGAGGGTGCCTTTGCCAAGGGGCACTGGATGGCCCCCACGCTGCTGCGCGCCACTGACAACGACCTGCCCGCGATGCGGGACGAGATCTTCGGTCCCGTCGTTGCCGCGATGGTCGTCGATGACTTCGAGCAGGCACTGAGCTTCGCCAACGACAGCGCCTATGGCCTGTCGGCCTATGTCTGGACCCGCGACCAGCGCCGCCTGATGGCGGCAGCACAGCGCCTGAACTTCGGCGAGATCTACTGCAACCGCTCGAATGGCGAGCAGGTGCAGGGGTTCCACACCGGTTGGGGCCTGTCGGGCCTGGGCGGCGAGGACGGCAAGCATGGCTTCGACGGCTACCTGCGGAAGAAGACCATGTATCTGAACTGGGCCTGACCGGCCCGGCAATCTGCGTGGCCGAGGAGGGCCGCGCACAACTCGGGAGGAACGACAATGAAAAGACGCATCCTGCTTGGCGCGGCCGCGATGGCCGTGGCGCTGACCGCAACCGGACTGCACGCGCAGGGCCTGCCGCCGCTGGAACAGAAGGACAGCTACAAGGTCGGCTTCGCGCAGACCGAAAGCAACAACCCCTGGCGGATCGCCCAGACGAAAAGCTTCGTCGAAACGGCGGCGACCTGCGGCTGGGAACTGGTGCAGACCGATGCGGGCGGTTCGGCTGCAAAGCAGGTGGCCGATGTCGACAGCATGATCGCGCAGGGCATCGACGTTCTCTTCCTGCCGCCGCGCGAGGAAAGCCCGCTCATTCCGGCAGTCATGCGCGCCAAGGCCGCCGGCATCCCGACCTTTCTCGTCGACCGCTCGGTCGATGCCTCGGTCGCGACAGCGGGGACCGACTATGTGACCTTCCTCGGCTCGGACTTCATCGACCAGGGCCGCCGCGTGGCCGAGTGGGTGATCGAGAACCACGAGGGCGAGGGGCGCATCATCCAGCTTGAAGGGACCACCGGGTCGTCGCCCGCGAACGACCGCAAGAAGGGCTTCGACGACGCCATCGCTGCCGACAGCCGGTTCACCATCCTCGAGTCCCGCACCGGCGACTTTGCGCGTGACGAAGGCCGCCGCGTGATGGAGACGCTGCTGCAGGCGCATCCCGACGTGAACATCGTCTACGCGCACAACGACGAGATGGCGATCGGCGCGATCCAGGCGCTCGAGGCTGCGGGCCGTGTGCCGGGCACCGACGTGCTGGTGGTCAGCATCGACGGCACGCGCGATGCGCTTCAGGCGATCATCGACGGCAAGATGGGCGTGACGGTCGAAAGCTCGCCGTTCTTCGGGCCGCTCGCTTGCGAGACGATGAAGAAGTTCGCCGCCGGCGAGACGATCGAGCCCTGGATCAAGGTCGAGGACCGCATCTTCACCGCCGAGAACGCCGCCGAGAACCTTGAAGGCGCCTATTGAGCCAGACCAGAGCCGCTTGAAGCGGACAGGGTGCCGGGCCACGCGTCCGGCACCCCCCAGGACAGGGGTGCCATGACGCTTCTCTCGATGACCGGGATCACCAAGTCCTTCGGCGGCGTCCCTGCGCTGCGCGACGCCTCGCTGACAATCGAGGCGGGCGAGGTGCATTCGGTCGTGGGGCAGAACGGCGCCGGGAAATCGACGCTCATCAAGATCCTGACCGGCGTCTACCGCCGCGACGGCGGCACCATCCGCTGGCAGGGGCGCGAGGTGGATCTGCGCTCGCCGCGCGAGGCCCAAGGTGCGGGCATCGCCACGATCTATCAGGAACTTACGCTGGTGCCGCAGCGCACCGTCACCGAGAACATCGTGCTCGGCTACGAGCCGCGCACGCGGCTCGGCAGCATCGACTGGAAAGCCGCGCGCGCCCGGACCCGCGAGGTGCTTTCGCGCTTCGGGATCGAGCTTGACGCAGACCGCGCGCTCGGCAGCTATCCGACCGCAATCCAGCAGCTTGTGGCCATCGGGCGGGCCGCGTCGATGGACGCGAAGCTCCTCATCATGGACGAGCCGACCTCGTCGCTGGACGAGCGCGAGGTCGAGGTGCTGTTCGGCGTGATCCGCCAGTTGCGCGATCAGGGCACGGCGGTGCTTTACGTCAGCCACTTCCTCGACGAGCTGTTCGAGGTCTGCGACGGGGTGACCATCCTGCGCGACGGGCGCACCGTGGGGCAGGGGCGGCTTGCCGACACGACGAAGCTCGACCTCATCGCCGCGATGCTGGGCCGCAGCGCCGACGAGATCCGCGCCGCCGGGCGCACCGAGCTTGCCGTCGAGGGCACCGCCACGGGCGAGGTCGTGCTTCAGGCCGAGGGTGTGGCGTCGGGTAACCGGCTGCGCCGCCTCGACCTGACGCTGCGGGCAGGGCAGATCACCGGGCTTGCGGGGCTGCTCGGCTCGGGCCGGACCGAGGCCGCGCGCGCGCTCTTCGGGCTCGACCGCCGCACCGGCGGCGAGGTGCGGCTTGCAGGCTCAAGCGCCCCCGCCACCCCGCGCGAGGCGATTGCCGCGGGCCTTGCCTACCTGACCGAGGACCGCAAGACTGAAGGCATCATCCCGGACCTCTCGGTGCGCGAGAACCTGACGTTGGCGCTTCTGCCGCGCCTTGCGCGCATGGGCGTCGTCGACCGCGCGAGAGAGCGGCGCATCGTCGAGGGCTTCGTCAAGGCGCTGGGGATCAAGACAGCGCATATGGATCAGCCGATCCGCGAGCTGTCGGGCGGCAACCAACAGAAGGTGCTGCTCGGCCGCTGGCTTGCGATCGAGCCGCGTCTGCTGATCCTGGACGAGCCGACGCGCGGCGTCGACGTGGGCGCCAAGCGCGAGATCCAGGCGATCATCGCGCGGAAGGTCGAACAAGGCTGCGCGGTCCTTCTGATCTCGTCCGAGTTCGAGGAGCTGATCGAGGGCGCACACGAGATCGTCGTCATGCAGGACGGGCGCAGCACCAGCCGCCTGACCAATCCCGGCGTGACCGAAGCCCGCCTGATCCATGCCATCGCGGCGGGTGACGCATGAGGCTGGCGCTGGAACCCCGCCTCGTCGGGCTGCTTGTGGCCCTCGCGGCACTCGCCGTTCTAAACGTCGCCATCACGCCCAACTTCCTTCAGGTGCAGACGCTCGCCGTCAACATCAGCCAGGTCGCGACCATTGCCATCGTGGCGCTGGGTATGACGCTGGTGATTGCCACGGGTGGCATCGACCTGTCGGTGGGCGCGGTCATGGCCGTTGCGGGGGCGCTTGCGCCAATCATCTTCCTGTCGGACTGGGCGCGCGAGAACCCGGGCATCGGGCTTGTGGCTTCGATCCTGCTGCCCTTGCTGGCGGCGGCGCTGTGCGGGCTGTTCAACGGCACGCTCATCAGCTTTCTGGGCGTGCAGCCGATCATCGCGACCCTGATCCTGTTCATCTCGGGGCGCGGCATCGCGCAGGTGATGACGAACGGCAACCTTCAGACCTTCACCAACCCGTCCTTCACCTGGATCGGCACGGGGCGCATCCTGGGGCTGCCGGTGCAGGGCTGGCTCGCGCTGGTGCTGACCGT
>JANPJD010000031.1:0-3400 GCA_031425325.1 Rhodobacterales bacterium
GCCGAGGCGCGCACCTTCGACCTGGCCCTCCTGCCATGGTCGGCCGAAACGATGTCAGCGCAGGACATGGCTCAATCGCTTCTGTTTGGCGCGGGCGTGCCAGTGATCCTTGTTCCGCCAGGGACCGCCGCGGTTTCCGTCAATCACATCGCAATCGCATGGGACGGCAGCCGAGGTGCCGCACGAGCGCTGCGCGACGCCCTTCCGCTTCTCGCTGACGGTGGCCGCGTTTCGATCGTGACGGTTCAGGGGGAAAAGTCGCTCAGCGGCTCCAGCATCGCGCAGACACTCGCGGCGTCCTTGAAGCGCCGAGGCTACACTGCCAACGCTGTCGACACTAGTCTTGATGGCCGATCCATCTCGAACGCCCTCCAAGACACGGCCCTTTCAGAGGGTGCTCAGCTTTTGGCGATGGGTGGCTTCGGGCATTCTCGCCTTCGCGACTTTATTCTCGGTGGTGCGACGAAGGGCGTTTTCTCGGATCTGCGACTGGCGGTGTTGCTCTCCCATTAAGCCGGATCTCGGGCGGAGGCTCATGTGAGCGATTTCGCGGCGGGTAAGCAAAACCGCCTTTGAACCTGCAGCCTCGTCGCGTTCGGCCCATAGCTGCTCTCGGCCCCGTTGCAGCGCGGCTGGGCGGCTTCCGGCGCTGCCCTTGTCCTCCTCTCAACTGCTTTGCCGATCCATGGGCCGCCCTGCCTCTCCTGTTGGGCCCGAATGCGGGCCTCTCGGCCTATCACGGCAATGGGTTGAATCGGGCCGGTGTCGACTCCACTTCCTTACCTCACGTCCTCGAGTCCCGTTTCGTCTGGTGAGCGCCATGTTCGCATCGTCCCCCTTCGACTATGGGCGTTCGGACCGCAGGCGAACGCCGATCATCAAGTCTTCTCCGCGATCCCCGGCATGCTGAGGGAGAGGTACAATGCCCTGCGGGCTCGCAAGCGCAAGGACCGGCTGCGCCTGCATCGTCAGTTGAAGTTTCTTGCCAGACTGGTTCCGGCTCTGAAAAAGCCGATCTCGTCTCTCCTTAACGAGAAGGCCCGGCTTGTCCGGATTCCAATTGCGATCCTTCTGGTGCTCGGAGGTGTTCTTTCCGTCCTACCTTTTCTCGGCATCTGGATGCTGCCGCTCGGACTTCTCTTGCTGGCAGTGGACGTCGTGTTCCTGCGTGGTCCCGTTTCCGCCTTGGTGATCAAGGCTAGGGTCTGGAACCGGGCGCGGATGATGCGGCGTGCGGGCTCATCCGAAGTGTAGTTCTTCAGGCTGATGAACGTGAGGCCGAACGGAAGAACTCTTTGTTCCAAGGTTGCGTCGCGCATCAGCTCGAACAGGATGCGCCGGTCGATCCGGTCAAGGTGGCGTGTGCCGCTCATGCCGTGATGAACTCGCGCACGAACGGGGTCTTGGGTCGGGCGCGGATGTCTTGGGGTTTGCCGATCTGTTCGATTCGGCCCATCGACATCACGACCACCAAATCGGCCAGTTCCATGGCCTCTTCCTGGTCGTGGGTCACGAAGACGGTGGTCAGGCCGGTCGTGTCGTGGATGTCGCGCAGGCCCTGGCGCAGTTCGCGGCGGACCTTGGCGTCGAGCGCGCCGAAGGGTTCGTCCAGAAGCAGCATGCGCGGTTCGATGGCCAGGGCACGGGCGAGGGCCACGCGTTGGCGTTGGCCCCCGGACAGCTGGCTGGGATAGCGCGCGCCGATGTCGGGCAACTGGATCAGCTCCAGAAGGTTCGTCACCCGCCGCGCGACCTCGGCCCTTGCGGGGCGCGTGCCACGAGGGCGGGCGTTCAGGCCATAGGCGATGTTGTCGAACACCGTCATGTGGCGGAACAGGGCATAGCTCTGGAACACGAAGCCCGCGCGGCGCTCTTGCACGGTCAGTCCGGTGGCGTCCTGCCCGTCGAACAGGACCCGGCCCAAAGTTGGAAACTCCAGCCCGCCGAGGATGCGCAGGAGCGTGGTCTTGCCGGACCCGGATGGGCCGAGCAGCGCCACCAGCGCGCCGGACGGCAGCGCCAGCGACACCGGATGCAGGGCAGCCGTGGTGCCGAACTGCTTGGAGATCTCGTCGATTTCGATGTGCATGGGCAATCTCCTAATGGCGGTGCGTGGCGGCAAGCTGATCTGCATGGCGGATTTCCAGCGCGGTTTTCAGCAGCAGGGTGACAAGCGCCAGCAGTGCCAGCACGGCGGCGAGACTGAAGGCCGCGACAGACAGATACTCCTGATACAGCATCTCGATCGTCGTCGGCATCGTCGCGGTCTGGCCCCTGATCTTACCGGAGACGACCGCGACGGCACCGAATTCGCCCATGGCGCGGGTATTGCAAAGCAACACGCCATAGAGCAGCGCCCACCGAATGTTCGGCAGCGTCACCGTCCAGAACACCCGCCAGCCCGAGGCGCCAAGCGTTAGTGCCGCCTCTTCCTCGGCCCGACCCTGCTCGATCATCACCGGGATCAATTCGCGCGCGACGAAAGGAAAGGTCACGAACATCGTGGCCAGGATGATGCCAGGCAAGGCGAATACGATAGGATAGCCACTGGCGACAAGCCAGCCGCCCAGCGCCGAATTTGCCCCAAACATCAGCACGATGCACAGGCCCGCGACGACCGGCGAGACCGAAAAGGGCAGGTCGATCAACGTAATCAGGAAGGCCTTGCCGGTGAAGTCAAACTTGGTGATGAACCAGGCGGCGGCAATCCCGAAGACTGCGTTCAGCGGCACCGAGATGGCAGCGATGGTCAGCGTCAGGCGGATCGCGTCGCGCGCATCCGGGCTGGCGAGGCTTTTCAGCGAGGCGGTGACCCCAGCAGCCAGTGCCTCGACAAAGACCACGATCAGTGGCGCGAAGACCAGGATCGCAAGGCCCGCGACGGCCACCGCGATCAGCACCCAGCGGGCGACGGGGGCCTCCTCGGTTGCCGAGCGGAAGCGCAGGGTGGTGGCGTCAGACATAGCCAATCCTCCGGCGGCTCCAGACTTGGATCAGATTGATGACAAGCAGCATCGCAAAGCTGATGAGCAGCATGGCGATGCCAATGGCGGCCGCGGCGTCGTAGTTGAACTCTTCCAACTGGATGATGACCAAGAGGGGCGCGATCTCAGTCATCAGCGGGATGTTACCCGCGATGAAGATAACCGATCCGTACTCGCCGACCGCCCGGGCCAGCGCCAGGGCAAAGCCCGTCAGCGCCGCAGGTAGCAGCATCGGCAGGATTACATGGCGCAGGGTGTGCAGGCGCGTGGCGCCGAGGGTGGCGCTCGCCTCTTCGACCTCGCGCTCGATCTCCTCAATCACCGGCTGTACTGTGCGGGTTACGAAGGGCAGGCCCACGAAGACTAACGCGATGAAGATGCCCCACTGGGTATATGCGATCTTCCAGCCGATCTCT
>JANPJD010000032.1:0-6442 GCA_031425325.1 Rhodobacterales bacterium
CCCGATTCCACAATGCTCGTCGCCACCAGCACATCATACTTGCCGTCGTAGAAGGCGTTCATCCGCTCGTCGAGGTCGCCCGCCGCCAACTGGCCGTGCGCCACGACATAACTCACCTCCGGCACCTGCTCTTTCAGGAAATCCTCGACAAAAGGCAGGTCGCTGATGCGAGGAACGACATAGAACGACTGCCCGCCCCGGTAGCGTTCCCGCAGCAGCGCCTCTCGGATCGTGACGGTATCGAATTCCGTAACGTATGTTCGGATTGCCAGCCGGTCGACCGGCGGCGTCGCGATGATCGACAGATCGCGGACGCCGGTCAGCGACAGTTGCAGCGTGCGCGGGATCGGCGTCGCGGTCAGCGTCAGCACATGGATCTCCGAGCGCATCTCCTTGAGACGCTCCTTGTGGGACACACCGAAGTGCTGCTCCTCGTCAATCACCAGAAGCCCGAGCGTCTTGAACCGCACCCCCTTTGCCAGAAGCGCATGAGTGCCGACACAGATGTCGACCGTGCCGTTGGCGAGCCCCGCGCGCGTTGCATTCGCCTCCTTTACCGAGACAAAACGCGACAGCGGCTTGATGTTGATCGGAAATCCGCGAAACCGCTCGACGAAGCTGCGGTAATGCTGGCGCGCCAGCAACGTCGTCGGACAGACGACCGCCACCTGCATGCCCGCCAGCACCGCGACGAAGGCCGCACGCATTGCAACCTCGGTCTTGCCGAAGCCCACATCGCCCACCACGAGGCGGTCCATCGGGCTGCCCTTCTCCAGATCGGCGATCACGTCGCTGATCGCGGCAAGCTGGTCGTCCGTCTCCTGATACGGAAAGCGGGCCGAGAACGCCTCCCACATCGCGTGGGGCGCCTCGAGGATCGGGGCGTGGCGCAAGGCGCGTTCGGCGGCGACCCGCATCAGGCGCTCGGCAATCTCGCGGATGCGCTGCTTGAGTTTCGCCTTGCGGGCCTGCCACGCGCCGCCACCCAGCCTGTCGAGCAACCCGTCCTCATGGCCATAGCGGCTCAGAAGCTCGATGTTCTCGACCGGCAGGTAAAGCTTTGCATCCTCGGCATATTCAAGTGCGATGCACTCGTGCGGCGCGCCAAGCGCAGAGATCGTGACAAGGCCGCGATAGCGCCCGACGCCATGCTCGACATGCACCACGAGATCGCCCGGTGTCAGCGTGTTGACCTCGCTGACGAAGTTCTCAGCCTTGCGCTTCTTGCGCGGTTTCGCGATCAGCCGGTCGCCGAGCACATCCTGCTCGGACACAACCGCAAGGCCGGGGCCGGTGAAGCCCTGCTCCAGCGGCCAGATGGCGAGGTAAAGCCCGCCCTTGCCCTCGGGCACGTCCCGCAGGTCGCGCACCTCGACCGCGCCCGCGACGCCCTGATCCTGCATCAGCCCGCGCAGACGCTCGCGCGCGCCCTCGGACCAGCTTGCGATCACCACCTGGGCGTCCTGCCGCAAGACGCGAAGATGATCCGCCAAGGCTCCGAACAGGCTGACGCTTTCCACCTGCCGTTCAGGCGCAAAGCTGCGCCCGATCCGTCCGCCCGCATCCAGCACGCCCGGCCCCGGTGCCTGGGGCAGCGGCGAAAGCTGCACCAGCCGGTGGCGCGCCACCGCCGCCTCCCACCCCGCATCGTCTAGGTAAAGCAGGTCAGGCGCGACGGGCTTGTAGACCGTGTCGACCCGCCCCTTGGCCGTCATCGCCTCGCGCCGCGCATCGAACTGATCGGCGATCCCCTCCCACCGCGACAGACGCGAGGCGGTTACCTGGTCGTCCAGCATCACGGCGGCATCAGGCAGATAGTCGAACAGCGTCTCGAGCCGCTCGTGGAAAAAGGGCAGCCAGTGCTCCATCCCCTGATGCTTGCGGCCCGCGCTGACCGCCTCGTAAAGCGGATCGTCGCTGCCCGCCGCCCCGAATTCCACCCGGTAGGTCTGGCGAAAGCGCGTGATCGCCGCCTCGTCCAGGATCACCTCGCTGACGGGGGCAAAGTCCACGGCGCGCAGCTTCTCGATGGTGCGCTGCGTTTCGGGGTCGAACCGGCGTGCCCCGTCCAGCACATCGCCGAAGAAGTCGAGCCGCACCGGCCCGCCGACACCCGGCGGGTAGATGTCGGTGATGCCGCCCCGGATCGCATAATCGCCGGGCTCGGTCACGGTGGCGACCGGCGAGAAGCCCGACCGCGCAAGGAAGGTCCGCAAACCCTCCTCGTTCACTCGGTGACCGACCGTCGCGCTGAACGAAGCCGCCCGGATGACATCGCGCGCGGGCACGCGCTGGGTCGCGGCGTTCACCGTGGTCAGCAGCACGAAGGGCCCGGCAAGCCCCTGCGCCAGCGCCGCAAGCGTTGCCATCCGCGCGGCCGAGATCTCGGGGTTCGGCGAGATGCGGTCATAGGGCAGGCAGTCCCAGGCGGGCAGCGTCAGCACCACCGCCTCGGGGGCGAGGAAGCCCAATGCCGCGCGCATCGCCTCCATCCGCTTGTCGTCACGCGCGACATGTATGACCGGCGCGCCCCGCGCCAGCTCGCGCGCGACAAGGCGGGCGTCGAACCCCTCGGGCGCGCCGCCGAGCAGGATGCGCGCGGCCGTCTCGGTCTTCGTGGCAGTGGTCAGCATGGCGCTTCACCTATCCCAGCGACCGGCGGTGTCAATCGCGCGTGGCCTCAGTAAAGCGCGCCGATCCGCATGTTCTGGTACATGCCCCACATCGAAGTCACGAAGATCGACGTCATGCCGATGGCCTGCACGATGAAGCGGTGGCGCACCAGCAGGCGGTGCAGGTCGCCCGCCTCACCCAGCCGCGCGACCTGGCGCGACGTCCGAAAGCTGAGTGCTGCGACCAGCGTCATGGGGGCCGCGATCAGGAAGATGGCCTGCGCGAACTCGACGCCATACCAGAAGCCCAGCATCCCCATCGCCGTCAGCGCGAAGAACGCGAAGCCCATCACCCAAAGGCCCGCAACCCGTGCGATGTAAAGGATGCGCCGGGTATTGATGCCGACCAGCGTCCGCATGTCCTCTTCGGCCAGGCCCCCTTGCCGGCGCGCGCGGGCGATCAGGTCGAAGGGCACGCCCAGAACCCAGTGGCTGGCGCTCGACCAGACCACCGCAAGCGCGATCCAGTACCACAGGTTCGAGAACGACCGCATGTCGATCAGTTCGAAGACGTTGTCGTACCAGGTCACGCGCCGCTGCCCCTCGTTGCCCGCCCGGATCTCGCGTCCGGCTGGCCCATGCCATCGCCCCAGCGGCATTCCTACACTTGAGACGCGGGCAGTTCCATGTCAGGCAGAAAAAAATGCGGGCACGGGGGGAACCGACACGATGCGACCGATCCAGGGGGTCTTTCCCGCCACGCGCTTTCGCCGCCTCCGCCGCACGGCAGCGCTGCGCGACCTGTCGCAAGAGACGGTGCTGACCGCGAAGGACCTGATCTGGCCGCTCTTTCTGCGCGACGGCGAGGGGCTGGAAGAGCCGGTGCTGTCGATGCCGGGCGTCTCGCGCCTGTCGCTCGACAACGTTCTGCGCGCGGCCGAGCGCGCGGCGGGCCTCGGCATCCCGGCGATCTGCCTCTTTCCTTATACCGATCCCACCCTGCGGACCGAAACCTGCGAAGAGGCCTGGAACCCCGAGAACCTGACCAATCGCGCGATCCGCGCGATCAAGGCGGCGGTCCCCGAGATCGCGGTGATGACCGATGTCGCCCTCGACCCCTACAACGCGCTCGGCCATGACGGCCTCGTGCGCGACGGCGTGATCCTGAACGACGAGACGGTCGAGGCGCTGGTGCGGATGGCCCTCGTGCAGGCCGAGGCGGGAGCCGACATCCTCGGTCCTTCGGACATGATGGACGGGCGGATCGGCGCGATGCGGATGGCGCTGGAAGGTGCGGGCCACCGCGACACGGCGATCCTGTCCTATGCCGCCAAGTATGCCAGCGCCTTCTACGGCCCGTTCCGCGACGCGGTGGGGGCCACGGGCGCGCTCAAGGGCGACAAGAAGACCTACCAGATGAACCCCGCAAACACCGACGAGGCGATGCGCCTGATCGAGCGCGACCTGCGCGAGGGGGCAGACATGGTGATGGTCAAGCCCGGCATGCCCTATCTCGACATCTGTGCGCGCACCAAGACCACCTTCGGCGTGCCGACCTTCGCGTACCAGGTCTCGGGCGAATACGCGATGATCCGCGGCGCCGCCGACCGGGGATGGATCGACGGAACCCGCGCGATGATGGAAAGCCTGATGTGCTTCAAGCGCGCAGGCTGCGACGGCGTGCTCACCTATTTCGCGCCCGAGGTGGCGGCGGTACTGGCGCGGGCGGGCTGATCCCCCCGGTGGACGCCAAGGCGTCTTCGGCTCGATACAGTTCCTGTGGTATCGTCTGCTTCCTGTGACCGGAAACGGAATATGGGATGCATCGTATGGCAGATCGCCGTCAGACACGATCCACCGCGGCCCGCTTGGCTCTTGGTTCAGTCAGCGCCCTGATGGTCTGGCAAACCTTCGCCGCACTGCCTGCAGCGGCACAGGCGGCGAACGACCCGTCCGAGGTCTGCGCCGCGGTCGCCGATCCCCTAGCCGTTCCGTTCTTTGCCTTGCAACGGTCCAACCTCGACGCCGCGCTCGCAGCCTGCACGGCGGCGCATACCGCAGATCCCGACAACGCCGCGATCACGGCCTTCCTGGGCCGCATCCATCACTCTCAGGGTCAGGTCGACGTGGCGCGCAGCCTCTACGAGGCAGCGGCCGCGCAAGGAAGCGGCCTTGCCCTCTACAATCTCGCATATCTCACGCTCGAGACGCAGGGTGCACAGGGCGAAATCGCCGCGCTCGATCTGGTCCAGCGGGCGGCCGATGCCGGCTACCTGCCGGCCCAGACCGAACTGGGGTTACGACTGCGCGACGGCGCGGGCCTGCCGCCCGATCCCGCCGAGGGGCGGCGGCTGATCGAGGGCGCGGCGGATGGCGGGCTTCCCTTCGCGATGACCGTCCTTGCCACGATGCACCTGTCGGGCAAGGGCGCCGAGCGGGATCCCGCGCTCGGGCTGAAGTGGCTCCGGCAGGCCGCCCTCGCCGGCGACGCCGAGGCCGCTGCCCGATGGGGCATTCTACTCATGAACGGCGAGCATCTGCCGAAGAACGAGACCGAGGCGGTCCTGTGGCTGGCAAAAGGGGCCGAGGGCGGCATCGCCTTCGCGATGATGAACCTCCGCCACCTCCTCGCCGAAGGCCGGGGCACTGAGACGAACTATCGCGAGGCGGCCCGCTGGGCCTTGGCGGCGGCCGTCGCCGGCGACACACAGGTCATCGACGGCAGCTACAAGCCGCGCGCGGGCACGGTCCTCGAGATGCACCTGCACATGGCGTGGTCGGGGCACTACAAGGGACTGAAGGACGGCAAGTTCACGGGCGCCACGCGCGGCGCGATGCAACGGCTCGCAGCCGAGGCCAACCTCGCCCAATTCCTCGAAGACGCCGATCGCTACCGCGAGGAACGCGACACGCGCCAGCAGGCGGCGCTCGAGGACCTCGGCCGCGCGTTCGCGGACGCCTATCTCGAAAGCCAGATTGCCTCTGCCGCCACTCGCGCGGCGCTGGGGCCGAAGTCGGACGACCCCGAGCGGCTGGTCATTGACCACGCCCCGTCGGACCCGATGTCGCCGGAGTGGGACGCCTTCATCACCGGCGTACGCGCGGCGAACCGCGAGGCAACGATCCCCGGGCTCGACCTCGGGATCGGCGATCTGGCCTCGATGGACGGAGCCTGGGTGCGCCTGCAGGCCTTCGACGCGCAGACCGGCATCGCCTATTTCTCGAAAGGGGGCGGCGAGGGCCGGCTCTACAGCGTGGGATCCTCGCGTCTTGCACGGACCGACCTGGCGCCCGAGGGTGACCGCTCGGCCGACGAGCCGCGCTTGCTTCTCGACGTCGAAAAGGCGGACAAGGCCGAGGTCGCCCGCTGGCGGAACAACCTGTCGATCGCCTTCGCCAACGAGACGCTGAACGGGCTGGAAGCCGGCGACGAAGCCGCTCTGACGGGGCTGCTGTCGGACGAATACGTGTCGGTCGCGGCCGCCGACCCCGCGCGCCGGACGTTCTACATCGTGCGGGCCTACAAGGATCGCGCCGCGCTCTACAGCGTTGGGGCCGACCACATCGTCTCGCAGGACGGCGCGAAGCTGCGCGACCTCGGCCGCGGCGGTGTCACGCTGGGGGTGTTCTACTGCCTCTACACGGGCAGTTGCGCCAACTGACGGACCGACACTCGGCGGCTCCGTGCCGCTCGCGGGCAGAAGCGCATGACAGTTGCGTCGGCATCGTGTAACCTGCCGCTTAATCCGGACGTGAGATCCGACACTCGGGGCAGCAGGACAGACAGGCATGACATCTATTTCCAGACGGTCGCTTTTGGGCGCCGGCAT
>JANPJD010000033.1:0-17601 GCA_031425325.1 Rhodobacterales bacterium
CGTGACCGGCCCGAAGGCGCGCGCGATCCTCGCCCCCCTGACCGACGCGGACCTCACGCGCCCCTGGCTGACCTGGCAGCATGCGACCCTCGCGGGGGCCCCGGTCCTGCTGATGCGCGTCTCCTTCGCGGGCGAGCTTGGATGGGAGGTGCACAGCCGCACCGCCGATACGCCCGTCGTCTGGGACGCGATCCTCGGCGCAGGCACACCGCAGGGTCTGCGCCCCTTCGGCATGATCGCACTCGACAGCCTGCGGATCGAAAAGGGCTACCGCGCCTGGAAAGGCGATCTTTCGACCGACTACACGGTCCTGCAAGGCGGGCTCGAGCGCTTCGTCGACTGGACCAAGCCCGACTTCCGGGGCAAGGCGGCACTCGCCGCCGAAAAGCAGGCGGGGATCACGAAGCGCTTCGTGACCCTCACGGTGGACGCCGCCGACTGCGATCCGCCCTACATGTCGATCCTGTGGCAAGGCGGCACCGTCGTGGGCGAGACGACGAGCGCCGCCTGGGGCCACCGGACCGGCGCCTGCGTGGCGCTGGGCACGCTGCGCGCCGACCTCACAACCCCCGGCACGACGCTCGAGCTCGAGGTCTTCGGCCAGCGCCTGCGGGCCACCGTGCAGGGCGACCGGCCGCTCTGGGACCCGGACAATGCAAGGATCAGGGCATGACCCTTTCCCATTCACTTTGGCACAAATATCCCACGGGGGTGCGGGGGTGTGAAAGCCCCGCGCGACAGCGATGACAAGCACGCCGATCACGCTTCTTGACGGCGGCATGGGGCAAGAGCTTCTGGCCCGCTCGGGCGACGGGCCGACGCCGCTCTGGGCGACGCAGGTGATGGTCGACCATCCCGGCCTCGTGCAGGCGATCCATGCCGACTACTTCGCCGCCGGGGCCACGGTCGCCACCACCAACACCTACGCGATCCACCACGATCGGCTGCGCGACTTCGGCCTCGACGACCGCTTCGAGGCGCTGCACGCACAGGCTTTGGCAGAAGCTGTCGCGGCACGCGACGCACACGGATCAGGCCGGATCGGGGGCTCGATCGGCCCGCTCGGCGCATCCTACCGCGCCGACGTGGCCCCGCCCCATGCCGAGGCCGTCAGGCTATACGCCGAGGTCGCAGCGATCCTCGCCCCCCCGGTCGACCTGATCCTGGGCGAGACCATCGCCTCGCTCGGTCAGGCGCGCGCGCTTCTGGAAGGCGCGCTTCCCGCAGGTCGTCCGGTATGGCTGTCGGTCACCGTCTCGGACAGCGATGGCACGCGGCTGCGCTCGGGCGAGCCGGTGGCGGGGCTTGCGGCCATCGCGCGCGACGGGGCGGCGGCGGTGCTGGCCAACTGCTCGGCGCCCGAGGCGATGGCGGCAGCGCTCGATGTGCTCGGGGCGGCGGGATTGCCGTTCGGCTGCTACGCGAATGGCTTCCAGCAGATCACCGAAGAGTTCCTCAAGGACAAGCCCACCGTCGATGCGCTGTCGGCCCGGGCCGACATGGTGCCCGACCTCTACGCTGACTTCGCCGAACACTGGGTCGGGCAGGGCGCCACGATCATCGGAGGCTGTTGCGAGACGACGCCCGCGCATATCGCGGCCATCGCGGTGCGGCTGAACGCGCGGGGGTATGTGCTGGCATGACGATGCAGCGCATGGGGCTGGGCCGGGATGCCTCCGGCGGGGATATTTCCGCCAGAATGAACGGAGGGGTGGCGCGTGGCTGAGGTTCCGAAGCAGGCGCGGGCCGTGGTGATCGGGGGCGGCATTTCGGGCTGTTCGGTGGCCTATCATCTGGCGAAGGCCGGGTGGACGGATGTGGTCCTTCTGGAACGCAAGCAACTGACCTGCGGCACGACCTGGCATGCGGCGGGGCTGATCGGGCAGTTGCGCGGCAGCGCCAACATGACGCGGCTCGCGAAGTATTCGGCCGATCTCTACGTCCGGCTCGAGGCCGAGACAGGCGTGGCGACAGGCATGCGGCAGGTGGGCAGCATCTCGGTCGCGCTGACGGCGGCGCGGCACGAAGAGTTGCTGCGCCAGGCCACCGTCGCGCGCATCTTCGACGTCGAGGTGCACGAGATAAGCCCGGCCGAGGTCAAGGCGCGCTACCCGCACCTGAACATCGACGGGGTGGTGGGCGCGGTCGCCCTGCCGCTGGACGGGCAGTGCGATCCGGCGAACATCGCGATGGCGCTGGCCAAGGGTGCGAGGATGCGTGGCGCGCGCATCTGCGAGGGGGTGCGCGTGACGGGCGTCAAGCAGGCCGGGGGTCGCGTTACCGGGGTCGACTATGTGCAGGACGGCCAGCCGGGGCACATCGCCGCCGACGTGATCGTCAACTGTGGCGGTATGTGGGGGCGTGACCTTGCTGCGGATTCGGGCGTCACGCTGCCGCTGCACGCCTGCGAGCATTTCTACCTGGTGACCGAAGCCATCGAGGGCCTCGGCCATCTGCCGGTGCTTCGGGTGCCGGACGAATGCGCCTATTACAAGCAGGACGCGGGCAAGATGATGCTCGGGGCCTTCGAGCCGGTTGCGAAGCCCTGGGGCATGGGCGGCATCCGCGAGGAGTTCTGCTTCGACACCCTCCCCGAAGACTGGGAGCATTTCGCGCCGATCCTGGAACAGGCGATGGCGCGGATGCCGCTCTTTCAGACCGCCGGTATCCACACCTTCTTCAACGGCCCCGAAAGCTTCACGCCCGATGACCGCTACTACCTCGGCCCTGCGCCCGAGCTAGGCGGCTACTGGGTGGCTGCGGGCTACAACTCGGTCGGGATCGTGTCCTCGGGCGGGGCGGGGATGGCGCTCGCGCACTGGATCACCGAAGGTGAGGCCCCGTTCGACCTCTGGGAGGTCGATATCCGCCGCGCGCAACCCTTCCAGCGCAACCGCCGCTATTTGAAGGAGCGCGTGACCGAGACGCTGGGGCTGCTTTATGCCGATCACTTCCCCTACCGCCAGGTCGCGACCGCGCGCGGCGTGCGCCGCTCGCCCCTGCACGGGGCGCTGGCCGCGCGGGGCGCGGTCTTCGGCGAGGTCGCGGGGTGGGAGCGCGCGAACTGGTTCGCAACAGACGGGCAGGAGCGGGAATACCGCTATGCCTGGGGGCGGCAGAACTGGTTCGGGAACCAGAAGGCCGAGCACATGGCGGTGCGGACCGGGGTCGGTCTGTTCGACATGACCTCGTTCGGCAAGATCCGGGTCGAGGGGCGCGACGCCTGCGCCTTCCTGCAGCACGTCTGCGCGAACGACGTGGACGTGGCGGCGGAACGCATCGTCTATACCCAGATGCTGAACGCGCGGGGCGGTATCGAAAGCGACCTGACCGTGACGCGGCTGACCGAGACGGCCTTCCTGCTGGTCGTGCCGGGGGCGACGTTGCAGCGCGACCTTGCCTGGCTGCGGGACCATGTCGGGGATCGTTTCGCGGTCATCACCGACATGACGGCTGCCGAGGCGGTGCTTTGCGTGATGGGTCCGCGCGCGCGCGAGGTGATGCAGGCGGTCAGCCCCGACGACTTCGGCAACGACGCCTTCCCCTTCGGCACCGCGCGCGAGGTCGAGATCGGCATGGGCCTCGGGCGCGCGCACCGCGTGAGCTATGTGGGCGAGCTGGGGTGGGAGTTGTACGTCAGTGCCGACCAGGCGGCGCATGTGTTCGAGGCGCTGATGGCTGCCGACCCTGCGCCGGTGCTTTGCGGGCTGCATGCGCTGGACAGTTGCCGGATGGAGAAGGCCTACCGGCATTTCGGGCACGACATCACTGACGAGGATCACGTGCTCGAGGCCGGGCTCGGCTTTGCCGTGCGGACGGGCAAGGGCGACTTCATCGGCCGCGAGGCGGTGCTTCGCAAGCGCGAGGCGGGCCTTGAGCGGCGGCTGGTGCAATTCCGGCTTGAGGACCCCGCGCCGCTGATGGTCCACAACGAGGCGGTGGTGCGCGACGGGCGCATCGTGGGACCGGTGACGAGCGGGGCCTACGGGCATTTCCTCGGCAGCGCGATGGGGCTTGGCTATGTGCCCTGCGCGGGCGAAAGCGCGGCCGAGGTGCTGGCCTCGCGCTATGAGATCGAGATCGCGGGGGTCCGGCACGCGGCGTTGGCCTCGCTGGCGCCGATGTACGATCCCGCCTCCGAGCGGGTGCGGGCATGACGGGGGTGGAGAACATCTCCCGGACAGACCGGAAAGCGGGGGGCCAGCCCCCCGGGGTATTTTTGCCGAAAAGAAGCATCGAAGGATCAGGGCCATGAGCGAGATCGGCGACGTGTGCGAGCCCGCGCGGGCAAGACGGTCTGGCGGGCGGGCGTCGCGCGTCGCCGAGCGCTCGGCCCCCCTGGCCGAGGCGCTGCGCCCGGTGCGGGCGGGCCTGCCGGGCGGGCAGTACCGGCCGCTGACCGAGGCCGGGATGGCCACGATCCATGCCTCGGCACTCGAGGCGCTCGAGGTGATCGGCCTCAGCCAGGCCCCGCCTTCGGGGGTCGAGTTGCTGACCGGCGCAGGCGCCGTGCAGGGCGATGACGGGCGCATCCGCTTTCCGCGCGCCCTGGTCGAGGACATGCTGGCCGTTGCCGGGCGCGACATCACGCTGCATGGCCGTGATCCGAAACACGACCTGCACCTGAGCGGGTCGAGGGTGCATTTCGGCACCGCGGGGGCGGCGGTTCACATCGTCGATCCGGTGACACTCGACTACCGCGATTCGACCGCGCAGGACCTGTATGATGCGGCGCGGATCACGCATCACCTTGACAACGTGCACTTCTTTCAGCGCG
The DNA here is from genome assembly GCA_031425325.1 of Rhodobacterales bacterium. Classification (GTDB taxonomy): domain Bacteria; phylum Pseudomonadota; class Alphaproteobacteria; order Rhodobacterales; family Rhodobacteraceae; genus Aliitabrizicola. The sequence goes on from JANPJD010000033.1 coordinate 4,778, forward strand.
CCATGGTCTGCCGCGATGTGCTCGACAATTACGACATGGACGTGAACACGCTTTACGCCTGTCTCTCGGGCACGACGAAGCACGTCGGCACCAGCTTCAGCGATCCAAGCCATGTCGAGGGCTGCTTCGACCTTCTGCACACGGTCGCGGGTGGCGAGGCGGAATGGCGCGCGCGGCCCTTCGTCAGCAATTCCAACTGCTTCGTCGTGCCGCCGATGAAGTTCGCGGAAGAGTCCTGTATCACGATGGAAAAGTGCATTCGCGCCGGGATGCCGATGCTGCTCCTCAGCGCGGGGCAGGCGGGGGCGACGGCGCCCGCACCTATTGCGCTCGCCATCGTGCAGGCGATGGCCGAGTGCTTGGCGGGGGTCGTCTATGTCAACGCGATCCGCCCCGGCGCGCCCGCGATCTTCGGCACCTGGCCCTTCGTCAGTGACCTGCGGACCGGGGCGATGTCGGGTGGCAGCGCCGAGCAGGCGCTTCTCTCGGCGGGTTGCGCGCAGATGCACCGCTTCTACGACCTGCCCGGCGGGGCGGCGAGCGGCATCAGCGACAGCAAGCTGCCCGACATGCAGGCGGGATGGGAGCAGATGGCGACCAACCTGCTCGCCGGTCTTTCAGGGCTGAACATGTGCTACGAGGCGGTGGGCATGCACGCCTCGCTTTTGGGCTTCTGCCTTGAGTCGCTGGTGCTGGGCGACGACATTCTGGGCCAGGTGCTGCGCTGCGTGCGGGGCATCGACGTGACGCCCGACTCGACCAGCATCGAGGCGATGAAGCAGGTCTGCCTGGGCGGGCCGGGGCATTACCTCGGCTCCGATCAGACGCTCGCGCTGATGCAGACGGAATACATCTATCCTGCCGTCGGCAACCGCATGAGCCCCAAGGAGTGGGTCGAGGCGGGACGCCCGCAGTTGCTTGACAGGGCCATCGCGCGCAAGAACAGTATCCTGGCCAAGGCCGGAAGCCAGATCGATCCCCAGATCGACGCGGCTATCCGCGCTGCCTACAACATCCACTTCAAGTGAGAGCGCCATGATTTTCCAGAATCTTTCGCACTTCTACATCGACGGGGCCTGGGTCTCGCCGCTGGGGGGGACGACCCTTGGCGTCGAGAACCCTGCGACCGAAGAGATCGTGGGCGAGGTGGCGCTGGGCTCGGTCGACGATGCCGACCGGGCTATCGCCGCCGCGCGCGCCGCTTTCCTTGGTTGGACGGTCGTGCCGGTGGCCGAACGCATCGCGCTGCTCAAGCGCGTGCTCGAGGTCTACAACGCGCGCGAGGACGACTTCGTCGAGGCCATGTCGACCGAGATGGGCGCGCCCCTGTCCTGGGCGCGGGGAGCGCAGTTCTGGGCGGGACAGGTGCATATCGAAAGCACCATTGCGGCGGCGGAGCGCTTTCACTGGGAAGAGATGCGCGGCACGACGAAGATCGTGCGCGAGGGGATCGGCGTCTGCGGGCTGATCACGCCCTGGAACTGGCCGATGAACCAGATCGCCTGCAAGGTGGCACCTGCCCTCGTCGCGGGCTGCACGATGGTGTTGAAGCCGTCCGAGATCGCCCCCCTGTCGGGGCTTCTCTTCGCCGAGGCGATGCACGAGGCGGGGGTGCCTAAGGGCGTGTTCAACCTGGTCAACGGCACCGGCGCGGATGTGGGATCGCGGCTGTCGAGCCATCCCGAGGTCGACATGGTCAGCTTCACCGGCTCGACGCGCGCAGGCATCCAGGTCGCCATTTCGGCCGCGCCCACCGTCAAGCGGGTGGCGCAGGAACTGGGCGGCAAATCGCCCAACATCATCCTGCCGACCGCCGATCTTGCGGCAGCGGTCGGGGCGGGCGTCGACGGCTGCTTCGGCAATACGGGGCAAAGCTGCGATGCACCGACGCGCATGTTCGTGCACCGCAGCCGCCATGACGAGGCGCTCGAGATCGCGAAGGCGAAGGCCGAAGCCGCTGTCACGGGCGATCCGCGCGACGCTGCGACCACGCTTGGCCCGGTTGTCAGCCGGATGCATTTCGACAAGATCCAGGCACTGATCCAGAAGGGCATCGATGAGGGGGCGACGCTGGTAACCGGCGGAACGGGGCGGCCCTCGGGGTTGAACCGGGGCCATTTCGTCAAGCCGACCATCTTCGGGCATGTCACGAACGACATGACCATCGCGCGCGAGGAGATCTTCGGGCCGGTGCTGGTGATCCTGTCCTACGACAGCATCGACGACGCGGTGGCGATGGCCAACGACACGCCCTACGGGCTTGCGGCCTACATCGCGGGGCCGGTCGAGGACGCGCGCCCTGTCGCGGCGCGGTTGCGGGCGGGGACCGTGAACCTCAACTACCCCGACTGGGACACCTTCGCCCCGTTCGGCGGCTACAAGCAGTCGGGCAACGGGCGCGAATATGCGGACTGGGGCATTCACGACTTCTGCGAGGTTAAGGGCATCGTGGGTTACGGGACTTGAGGTACGGCTTCGTCGGCCTTGGCAATCTTGGCGGCCATCTGGCCGCGAGCCTGCTGCGTGCGGGTTTTGCGGTCACGGTGCATGACCGCGAGAGGGCGCTTGCAGCGCGGCTTGTGGACGCCGGGGCGGATTGGGCCGACAGCCCCGGAAAGCTGGCGGCGAACGTCGATCATGTGATGACCTGCCTGCCGTCGCCCGCCGCGTCCGAGGCGGTGCTGGCCGCGATGCTGACCTCGCTTCGGCCAGGGGCGAGCTGGGTCGAATGTTCGACCCTTGGGCGCGACGACGTGCTGCGGCTTGCATCGCTTGCGTCCGACGCGGGCGTGCGGATGCTTGAGGCCCCGGTCACGGGCGGGGTGCATCTGGCGGCGCGGGGCGAGATCACGGTGCTGGCGGGCGGCGACGCGGACCTGCTCGCGCTGCACCGCCCGGCGCTTCAGGCGATTGGCAACCGGCTGTTCCACATGGGGCCGCTGGGGTCGGCTGCGGTCATCAAGGTCATCACCAACATGCTGGCCTTCATCCATCTTGTCGCGGATGGCGAGGCGCTGATGCTGGCCAAGCGCGGCGGACTGGACCTGAAGACGGCGTGGGAAGCGATCGCGGCCTCGTCGGGCACGAGTTTCGTCCATGAGACCGAGGGCCAGCTTATCCTGAATGGCAGCTACGACATCGCCTTTACCAACGACCTTGCGTTGAAGGACCTCGGCTTTGCATTGGGCTTCGGGCGCGAGTTCGGCGTGCCGCTGGCGCTTGCAGGCTTGGTCGAGCAGACCTTCGTCGCGGCGAAGGCGGCTTATGGCGGGGCGGGGCAATCGACGCAGGTCGTCAAGCTGCTCGAGGACCGCCTCGGGGTAGACCTTCGGGCCGAGGGGTTCCCGTCGCGGCTCGAGTAAGGCCGGACAGGACAGCACCGGCACCAAGGGCAGAGGCCCGCGCTGAAACGTTTCGAGATCTCTAACGGCGGCGCAGCGATGCAAGCGCTTTGATGGCTTGACTTACATACCAACCAGTTGGTATGTTTTTACGATGGCTAAAGTCGCTCGCCCCACCGCCCGCACCCGCCTTCTCGAGGCCGCCCGGAGGCTGATCCGGACGCAGGGCTTTGCCGCCACCAGCGTGGACGAGCTTTGCGCCGCCGCCGGCGTGACGAAGGGGGCCTTCTTCCACCACTTCGCCAGCAAGGAAGCCTTGGGTGTGGCCGCCGCCGACTTCTGGCGCGAAACCACAGGTGCCTTGTTTGCGGCGGCGGACTATCACAGGCATCCGGACCCGCTTGACCGGATCATGGCCTATCTTGATCTGCGCGAGGCCCTGCTGGCGGGGGAGCTGCAAGACTTCACCTGCCTTGCGGGAACCCTGCTGCAAGAGGTTCACCACAGCTCGCCCGCCATCACGGCGGCGGCGTGGAGTGCGGTTTCGAGCCATGCCGACACGCTCGAAACGGATTTCGCCGAAGCCATAGCCCTTCACGCGCCTGCCGGCGCCCCCGAGGCACGCCAGTTGGCCCTTTATACCCAGGCGGTCCTGCAAGGGGCCTTTGTCCTTGCCAAGGGGCAGGGCGATGCGGGCGTGGCGCGCGACTGCCTTGGTCTGTTGCGACAGTATCTGGTGTTGCTGTTCCAACCCCGGAGGAGACACGAGAATGACCCATCAACCTGACTTTCCGCGCCTGATGCAGGGCGTGATCCCCTATCTTGCGATCGACGGCGCTGAGCGCGCCTCGGCGTTCTACCAGAAAGCGTTCGGCGCCGTTCAACACGGCGACGCCGTGAAGAACGAGCAGGGCCGCGTGTTGAACCTGACGCTCGAGATCAACGGTGGCACGATGATGCTGATGGACACGATGTCCAACTGCGGGATCGAGGGCGAGGCGGCCACGGCGCGCGGCTCGACGCTCCAGCTCGTCACGTGCGAAGGCACGCATTGGTGGGACCGGGCGGTGGCTGCGGGCTGCGAGGTGACGAAACCGCTTACGCTCGAGTTCTGGGGCGACCGATACGGACGCCTGCGTGATCCCTTCGGCCTGTCCTGGGCGATCAACGAGCCGGGGGCGGGGCAATGAGCGATGTCATGGAGCATGGCCAGCCCGTTGTCGAAAGGTCGGTCTGGCAATCGGCGCGCGACGCGCTTCTGGCCGAGGAGAAGGTGCTGACGCAGGCCGCCGACCGGCTGGCCGCGCTGCGGCGGCGGTTGCCCTGGCGGCCTGTGCCGGACAGGCACCGCTTCGTGACGGCAGCGGGCGAGACCGATCTGTCCGGTCTGTTCGACGGCCGACGGCAGCTTGTCGTCTATCATCACATGCTGACGCCGGGGGATGCCCATCCCTGTTCGGGGTGCAGCATGGTGATCGACCAGATCCCCCACCTGTCGCATCTTCAGGCGCGGGACACGACCTTTGCCGTCACCTCGGCCGCGCCTCTGGCCGAGATCGACGCCTTCAAGGCGCGCATGGGCTGGACCTTGCCCTGGGTCGAGGGAACCGAGGCGTTCAACCTCGACTGCGGCATGGGAATGAGAGGCCCGGGTTTCTCGGTGTTCCTGCGCGCGGATGATAGAGTCTTTCTGACCTATACCTGCACGGGGCGCGAGATCGAGCGGGTGACGACGGTCTGGGGGTTGCTCGACATGACCCCGATGGGCCGACAGGAAAGCTGGCAGGACGCGCCCGACTGGGTGCCGCAAGGGGCGCCCTACGCCTGGTGGCGCCTGCACGACGAATACCGGGAAACGGAGGATGCATCATGCGCGTGATGGTCTTGGTGAAGGCGACCGAGGACAGCGAGGCGGGCATGACGCCCTCGGCCGAGTTGTCGGAGATGTTCGTGGCGATGGGGCGCTTCAACGAGGATCTTGCAAAGGCGGGCATCCTCGTCTCGGGTGACGGCCTGAAACCTTCGTCGGCGGGAAAACGGGTCGCCTTTGATGGCGCGGATCGGCGGGTGATCGACGGGCCGTTCGCCGCGACGCACGAACTGGTGGCCGGGTTCTGGATCTGGAACGTGCGCGACATGGACGAGGCGGTGGCCTGGGTCCGGCGCTGCCCGAACCCGATGCCGGGGCCGAGCGAGATCGAGATCCGGCCCATCTATGCGGAAGAGGATTTCGTCCACCTTGCCCCTGCCGAGGTCATCGAGCAGGAACGCCGCCTGCGGCAAGGCCTGGAAAACACCTGATCCGCCAGTCCCGCCGCCGTATTGCGCGCGGCGGGAACCCCCGCTTCGAGGGCGCGTTGATCTCGGCTTCACAGGCCGAGGATCTGTCATCGCCACCTTCATGTTCTGCACCGGGATCGAGAACAGCAATCCCACGATCCACGGTGGTCGCACGCGCGTCGATCAGATGGACGCCTCGGATCACTATCGCCGCTGGCGCGACGACTTCGACCTCGTGACCGAGACAGGCCTGTGCTACCTGCGCTACGGCCCGCCAATCCATCGCACCTTCGTCGGCCCCGACCGCTACGACTGGAGCTTCGCCGACGAGACCTTCGGCGAGTTGCGGCGGCGCAAGATCACGCCCATCGTGGACCTCTGCCACTTCGGCCTGCCCGATTGGCTGGGGACGTTCCAGAACCCGGACTTGCCCGACCTTTTCGCACGCTATGCCCGCGCCTTCGCCGCGCGCTTTCCTTGGGTTCAGCTTTACACGCCGGTCAACGAGATGTTCATCTGCGCCACCTTCAGCGCCCGCTATGGCTGGTGGAACGAGCAGCTTGCCGACGACCGGTCCTTCGTCACCGCGCTCAAGCACATCGTGAAGGCCAACGTGATGGCGATGGAGGCCATTCTCGAGGTCCGCCGCGACGCGCTGTTCATCCAGAGCGAGTCCTCGGAATACTTCCATGCCGAAAGCCCCGCGGCGATCAAGCCCGCAGAGATCCTGAACTCGCAGCGCTTCCTGTCGCTCGACCTCAACTACGGGCGGCGGGTGGACAGCGAGATGTACGAGTTCCTGCTGGGCAATGGCATGAGCCGCGAGGAGTACGAGTGGTTCCTGAGCCACCGGATCAAGCAGCACTGCATCATGGGCAACGACTATTACGTCACGAACGAGCATCGCGTGGCCCCGGACGGCAGCACCCGCGCCTCGGGCGAGATCTTCGGCTATTCCGAGATCACGCGCCAGTATCACAGCCGCTACCACCTGCCCGTCATGCACACCGAGACGAACCTCGTCGAAGGCCCGGCGGGCGACGAGGCTGTGCACTGGCTCTGGAAGCAATGGGCGAACCTGCTGCGGCTGCGGAACGATGGCATCCCGATGGTGGGCTTCACCTGGTACTCGCTGACCGATCAGGTCGACTGGGACACGGCACTGCGTGAGCAGAACGGGCATGTGAACGCGCTTGGGCTTTACGACCTCGACCGCAACATCCGGCCTGTCGGGCGGGCCTACAGGCAGCTCATCGCCGATTGGGCGGGGGTGCTGCCCACGCAAAGCCTGTGCCTGATCGTGCCGGTGGTCCCGCCCGAGTTGCACGATGAGGTGGATGCCTATCTGGCCGCAGGGCGGGCGGCGATCCGGGTCGGGTGCTAGGATACCAGGGCCACAAGCCGCGCGGCCTCGGCGCGCGGATCGGCGAGGCGGCTGCGATCCTCGCCCGGAAAGAAGCGCGCGCGGGTGGCGGTGGGCAGGGGAGCCACTGCCTCGACCAGCACGCGCGGGCCGGTGCGGGCGGTCTCGGTCTGCCAGCTTCGGGCCAGCGCGATCTGCGCGGCCTTGGTAGCACCGTAGGCCCCGAAGAAGGGCTGGCCGCCGCGCGGATCGTCGAGAAAAAGCGCCGTGCCGCGGTCCGAGGCGGACAGGAGCGGCGCGATCATCGGGATCAGCACGCCTGTCGCGCGGACATTGGCCGCGATGGATTTTTCCCAGTCCTTTAGGTCCAGATGCGCGGCCGGAGCCAGCGGGGCCGCGTGGATCGCCGCATGGACCCAGAGGTCGACATGCCCCCAGCGGTCGTGCAGCGAGCGGCAGAGATGCGCCATCGCATCCGCATCCGTTACGTCCATCGGCGCCAGCGTCAGCGCGCCGCCGCCGGGCTGCCGCCGGGCCTTCACCCGGTCATCGACCTCTTCAAGCCCCCCAACGGTGCGCGCGACCGCGACCACGTGCCAGCCGCGCGACGCAAGCTCTTCGGCGATAGCTGCCCCGAGGCCGCGCGAGGCGCCGGTGACAAGGGCAAGTCTGTCGGTCATGCGGGGTCCTCGTGGCGGGCGCCGGGGCTTTCACACCCCCGGACCCCCGTTGGATATTTGGGCCAGAATGAATGGGAAGAAGAGGGTCTACTCGGCGGCCTTCATCTGGAAGCCTTCCTCGATCTTGTCCGAGGGCGCGACGGGATACTGGCCCGAGAAGCAGGCGTCGCAGTACTGGGGCTGGTCGTTGTTGCGACCCTGCGCCTCTCCCGCCGCGCGATAAAGGCCGTCGAGAGAGATGAAGCGCAAGCTGTCCACCCCGATCCACTGGCGCATCTCTTCCTCGGACATGTTGGCGGCCAGGAGCTTGCTGCGCTCGGGCGTGTCGACGCCGTAGAAACAGGGCCAGGCGGTCGGGGGCGAGGCGATGCGGAAGTGAACTTCGGCAGCACCCGCGTCGAGGATCATGTCCTTGATCTTGCGGCTGGTCGTGCCGCGCACCACAGAGTCGTCCACGAGGATCACGCGCTTGCCCTTGATGAGCGCGCGGTTGACGTTCAGCTTGAGGCGCACGCCCATGTTGCGGATCTGCTCGGTCGGCTCGATGAAGGTGCGACCCATGTACTGGTTGCGGATGATGCCCATCGCATAGGGGATGCCCGATTGCTGACTGTAGCCGATTGCGGCAGGCGTGCCGCTGTCGGGCACCGGGCAGACAAGGTCGGCATCGACGGGCGCTTCCTTGGCAAGCTCGACACCGATCTGGTGGCGCGTCTCGTAGACCGACCGGCCGCCGAGAATGCTGTCGGGGCGGCTGAAATAGACATGCTCGAAGATGCAGAAGCGCGGCTTCGACTGGCCGAAGGGGCGCGTCGACTCGATCCGGCCGTTCTCGATCACCACCATCTCGCCGGGCTCGATCTCGCGGATGAACTCGGCCCCGATGATGTCGAGCCCGCAGGTCTCGGACGACAGCACCCATGCCTCGTCGCCCAGCCGGCCCAGCACCAGCGGGCGCACGCCAAGCGCGTCGCGCACGCCGATCAGCTTGGTGCGGGTCATCGCAACGACGCTGAACGCACCCTCGACGCGGCGCAGCGCATCCTTCATCCGCTCGGCGATGGTCTTCTGGATCGAGCGTGCCATCAGGTGGATGATGCATTCCGAGTCCGACGAGGACTGAAAGATCGAACCGCGCTCGATCAACTCGCGGCGCAACTGGGCTGCGTTGGTGAGGTTGCCGTTATGCGCGATGGCCGCCCCGCCCATCGAGAACTCGCCAAAGAAGGGCTGCACGTCGCGGATCGCGGTCGCGCCCTTCGAGCCCGCGGTCGAATAGCGCACATGGCCGATCGCGAGATGGCCGGGCAGCGTGTCCATCACGGCGGGGTTGGTGAAGTTGTCGCGCACATAGCCGAAGCGGCGGGCCGAGTTGAAGCCCGTGTCGGGGTGGTACGCCACGATGCCGCCCGCCTCTTGCCCGCGATGCTGAAGCGCATGCATCCCGAGCGCGGTGAAGTTCGCGGCATCGGCAACGCCGATCACGCCGAAGACGCCACACTCTTCATGCAGCTTGTCGTCGTCGAAGGGGTGGGCGCGGAACGGGAGGGTCAAGATCGACTCCTTCACGGATACAGCCTTCGTCTAGTCTGTCAGACGAGCGCTGTCACGCGTCATCGAAATCCGCCCGTGGCTTCGCTTCGGCGCAAGTACCCCACGGGGGGTGCGGGGGTGTGAAACCCCCGCTCTCCGCCTGCCTCACTCGACCGGGGCCGGGATGGGGGCGGGCGTCTCGGGCGTCACCGGAACGGCGGGTGCGGCGCAGCTTGCGACCAGCGTCTCGTAGCGCCCGACGATCCAGCCCGGGGCATCCTCGGGGATCGTCTCGTTCAGGCTGCCCTGGAACGAGGCGAAGACCTTGGCGGAGCGCGAATTGTCTACGGCGGCGACGGTGTCGGCCGCGACTGCCCGGTCATAGACGATGAAGGCAACCGCCACGAGAAGCACGCCTCGCACCACGCCGAAGATGAAGCCAAGCGCCTGGTCGAGCCCGCCGAGGACCGAGCGCTGCACTGCCCCCGCGAACAGGGGTGTGAAGAGCGACATCACCACCAACCCCAGCGCGAAAACACCCGCGAAGGCTGCGATTATCGACAACTCGCAGCTGTCGCGCAGGAAGTCGCCCACGACCGGCAACTCCTTGACCAGCGGCTCGACCTGCGGCGCGAACATGTAGGCCAGCACCGCCGCCAGCACCCAGCCCGCGATCGCAAGGCTTTCGCGCACGAGGCCGCGCGAATAGGCGAGGATCGCGGACAGGATGATGATGGCGGCCACGATGCCGTCGATCACGGTGAAGCCTTCCATATCCGCTCCCCTGGGGCCTCAGCCCGCGCCGAACATTTCGCCCGTGAAGGCCGCAAGGTCCGCCATCTGGCGCACCCGCATCCCTTCGGCCGCCCCTGTCTTGGAACCGGCAGGCAGTGTCGCCTGCGAAAAACCAAGTTTCGACGCCTCTTTCAACCGGTTTTCCGTCTGCGTCACGGGGCGCAGCGCGCCCGACAGGCTGATCTCGCCGAAAAGGACCATCTCTGGCGGAATTGCCACATCTTCCCTTGCGGAAAGCAGCGCGCCCGCAACGGCGAGGTCGGCGGCGGGTTCGCTGACGCGCATGCCGCCCGCAACATTCAGGAACACGTCGAGTCCGCCGAAGGGGATGCCGCAGCGCGCCTCGAGGACGGCGAGGATGGTCGACAGCCTGCCGCTGTCGAGGCCGACAACCGTGCGGCGCGGTGTGCCTAGGTTCGAGGGGGCGACGAGCGCCTGGATCTCGGTCAACACGGGGCGCGTGCCCTCGATCCCCGCGAAGACCGCCGAGCCCGCGACCGCCTGGCCGCGATCCGACAGGAAGAGCGCCGAGGGGTTTGCCACTTGAGCCAGGCCCGCGCCCGTCATCTCGAAGACGCCGATCTCGTCGGCCGGGCCGAAGCGGTTCTTGACCGAGCGCAGGATACGGAACTGGTGGCCGCGCTCGCCCTCGAAATAGAGCACCGTGTCGACCATGTGTTCGACCACGCGGGGGCCTGCGATCTGGCCGTCCTTCGTCACATGCCCGACCAGCACCACCGCGACGCCGCGCCGCTTGGCGAAGGTTACCAACTCATGCGCCGCCGCGCGGACCTGTGCGACCGATCCGGGCGCGCTTTCCACCGTGTCGAGCCACATCGTCTGGATCGAGTCGATGATCGCCAGCGCCGGGCGCTCGGCATCGAGGGTCGTCAGGATGTCGCGCAAGTTGGTTTCGGCCCCAAGCTGGACCGGCGCGTCGGCGAGGCCGAGGCGTTGCGCGCGCATCCGAACCTGTGCCGCCGCCTCCTCGCCCGAGACATACATCGTCTTCAGGCCGCGCCGCGCAAAGCTCGCCGCCGCCTGCAACAGCAGCGTGGACTTGCCGATGCCGGGATCGCCGCCGACGAGGATCGCAGAGGCCGCGACAAGCCCGCCACCCAGCACGCGGTCGAACTCGTCAAGCCCAGACGAGGCGCGGGGGGTAGGGTTCTCTTCGGTCGAAAGATCCGTCAGCGGGATGGTGCGCCCCTTGGCCCCCAGCGCCTTGGGACCCGCCGAGAGGGGCGCCTCCTCGACGACCGAGTTCCAGGCCCCGCAGGCATCGCAGCGCCCGGCCCACTTGCGATGCACAGCCCCGCAGGCGGAACAGGTGAACTGGGGGACGGGTTTGGCCATGCCCTTCCCTTGCCCGAATGCGAGCCCGGCTTCAAGCGTGCGCCACGGCCGCCTCGGTCCGCCAGGCGATGACCAGCGAGGCGAGGATGCAGCCGGTGAAAAGGTAGAGCCCCCAGGCCACCTCGACCGTGGCCAGGCCCACGCCCTTCACGATGACAACGTAAAGCGCGATCAGGAATACATCCGCCATGGCAAGGCGGCCAAGGACATGCAGGACCCGCGTCAGGCGGGGCGGGGCGAGGCCGAAATGGATCAGCGCAAGGGCGACCGTCTTGGCCCAGGGCGCTACGATGGCAAGGAGCGTGACGAGCAAGGCAAGCGGAATGTCGGTGGCCCAGAGCGAGCGCAGGCCCGTCATGACCGAGATCTCTGACAGCCCGAACAGCGGTAATATGCCAGCCCGCAGAAGCGGCGCAAACCACGCAACGGGAAAGAGGATCAGAAGGCAGAGGTTGGCCCAGCGCAGCATGACCGTCAGTCTGTCACCGGATGAACCGGTGCGAAAGCTGTCAGGCGAGGCTGTCGACCCGTTTGCGGCGGCGCACCAGGGTCGCAAGTGCGATGGAGCCGCAGAGGCAGGTCCATGACAGGGTGAACGCGACGAAATGCACGAAGCGGATGCCCTCTTCGGTCGGACGGGTCGGGTTGGTCAGAAGAAGCGCCGCGTTGACCGCAAGCACAACGCCAGCCGCCGCCGCACAGGCCCGCAATATGCGCCAGAGCCCCGGCGGGACGACCGTGCGCCGCCGGGCGATCTGCCAGACCACGAGCGCGGGCGGCGCGAGGAACACGAAGACGCTCGCAAGAAAGACGAAAAGAACAGCAATCGGATCTGGCATCGGTTGACCTCTGGCGGTGTTCAAACCATCCCGTTTGGGAAACAGATACAAGTCTGAGTTGTGATTGATAGCATTTCTGCGCTGCAGAAACCAGTCACGTCGAAGTGAGGGAGTGCCGGAGCCCTAACGGACGGCGGCAATCGGCCCATGTTCGCGACCGTGGATGAATTGCTGCACGAAGGGATCGTCCGTCGCGTCCATTTCGGCCACCGGTCCGGTCCACTGGATCACGCCCGCATGCAGCATCGCAACCCGGTCGGCGATTGCGCGGACCGAGGACATGTCATGCGTGATCGTCATCGCGGTCGCGCCCATCTCGGTCACGATTTCGCGGATCAGGGCGTTGATGACACCCGCCATGATCGGATCGAGGCCGGTCGTCGGTTCGTCGAAGAAGATGATCTCGGGCTCTGCGGCGATCGCGCGGGCAAGGCCCACGCGCTTTTGCATGCCGCCGGACAGCTCTGCCGGGTAGAGGTCGGCGACCGAAGGCCCGAGGCCCACGCGACCGAGCTTGGCGAGTGCTATGGCGCGCGCCTCGTCGCGCGGGCGGCGGGCGGGGCCGCGCATCAGGCGGAAGGCGACGTTTTCCCACACCCGCATCGAATCGAACAGCGCGCCGCCCTGGAAGAGCATC
>JANPJD010000034.1:0-29273 GCA_031425325.1 Rhodobacterales bacterium
GCCCCGATCCGCCGCCTCCTGGCTGGCGTCGATCAGCACGACCTCGATACCGGCGTTGGCCGAGACATAGGCGATTCCGGCCCCCATCATGCCCGCACCGATGACGCCCAGCTTCTTCACGGCCTGGTCCTCGACCTTCGGCCGGTTGGCGCCTTTCTCCAGAGCCTCCTTGTTGATGAACAGGGACCGGATCATCGCCGACGAAGACGGGTTCATCAGGACGGACGTGAAGTGCCGAGCCTCGATCTTCAGGGCGGTGTCGAAGGGCACCAGTGCCCCTTCATAGACCGCAGCCAGCAAGGCCTTGGCGGCCGGATAGACGCCCATCGTCTTGCCATGCACCATGGCCGAGGCACCGACAAAGGTCGGGAACCCCGCCGGATTGTACGGCGCGCCGCCGGGCATCTTGTAGCCCTTGGCATCCCAGGGCTTCACGAGGTCCGCATCGGTCGCGGCCAGGACCCATTCCTTCGCGCGCGAGAGCAGCGCCTCGGGGGCCACCACCTCGTCCACCAGCCCGGCCGCCTTCGCCTCTTTCGGGGATGAGAGCTTGCCTTCCAGCAGGAACGGCGCCGCCGCCATCGCGCCGAGCTTTCGCATCAGCCGTGTCGTGCCGCCCGCGCCCGGAAAGATGCCGACCATGATCTCGGGCAGGCCGATCTTGGCCTTGGGGTTGTCGGCTGCGATGATCCGGTGGCAGGCGAGCGGCAGTTCGAATCCGATCCCGAGCGCCGTGCCGGGCAGTGCCGCGACGATCGGCTTGCCCCCCTTCAGCGTTTTCGCGTCCATCCCCGCCCGTTCGATCCGCCGCAGGATGGCATGCATGCCCATCACGCCGTCGAAGATGCCCGCAGCACCGCCCTCGTCGCGCATCGCGGCGATGACGTTCAGGTCCATGCCCCCTGCGAAGTCCTTCTTGCCCGAGGTCAGGATGATCCCCTTCACGCCCGGATCTGTCAGCGCCTGTCCGATCAGCCCGTCGAGGGCGGCGAAAGCCTTGCGGGACATGACGTTCATGGACCGGCCGGGCAGGTCCCAGGTGATGGTCGCCACGCCTTCGGCGTCGGTCGTCAGGGTGAAATCGCTCATCGGTTCGCTCCGTTGTTCGGTATCCGCGCGGCGGTGGGCCAGCGCCGGTCTATGGTCAGCGCGGCCCGCTCCAGGGCGTGCCATCCTTGTGGGTGAAGCGCGCCTCGCCGCCCTCGAGATGGGCCACGAGGTCGACGTCGGAATAGGTCGCGACCTCGCGCGGGGCGCGCGTGCCCACGACGAGGAAGCGCGCTTCAGCGGTGCTGCGGTTCTCGAAGCAGTGGCCGTCCGGCGATCCGGCGGGGAAGGCCGCGCAGTCGCCGGGCCGCATCGGCGTTTCGCCCGCGTCGGTGTGCATCACGCACTCGCCCTGCAGGATCATCACGAATTCGTCCTCGTGCAGGTGCCAGTGCCGCAGGCTCGAGACGGCACCGGGTGCAAGGATCACGATGTTCACCCCAACCTGCGAGAGGCCCCCCGCCGCGCCGAGCCGCAACGACGACCGCCCCGCCATCATCGCGGCATAGGGCTCGGGGTAGATCGAGCCGGTCTTGACGGGAACGGCGGCCAGATCGAGCTTGCCCATCACAGCCGCTCGATGATGGTGGCCGCCCCCATGCCCGACGCGATGCAGAGCGTGGCAAGGCCGGTGCCCTTGCCGGACCGTTCAAGCTCGTCCAGGAGCGTGCCGATGATGATGGCGCCCGTGGCCCCCAGCGGATGGCCCATGGCGATCGAGCCGCCGTTCACGTTCACCCGGTCATGATCCACGTCGAAGGCTTGCATGAAGCGCAGCACGACACTCGCGAAGGCCTCGTTGACCTCGAAAAGGTCGATGTCGCCGATGGCCATGCCGCTGTCGCGCAGGATCTTTTCGGTCACGGGCACGGGGCCGGTCAGCATGATGGTCGGATCGGTGCCGATCTTGGCCGTTGCCCGGATGCGCGCACGAGGCTTGAGGCCCCGGGCCTCGCCCCATTCCCGGCTGCCGATCAGGACGGCGGCCGCCCCGTCGACGATGCCCGACGAATTGCCGGCGTGGTGGATGTGGTTGATCCGCTCGAGATGCGGGTACTTCATCAGGGCGACCTTGTCGAAGCCGGGCATGACCTCGCCCATTTCCTTGAACGAGGGCTTGAGCGCACCGAGCGACTGCATGTCCGTGCCGGGACGCATGAATTCGTCATGGGCAAGCATCTCGAGGCCGTTCTGGTCACGCACCGGCACGACCGACCCCGCAAAGCGCCCCTCCGCCCAGGCGGCGGCGGCGCGGCGCTGGCTTTCGACGGCCAGCGCATCGGCGTCGTCGCGCGAGAAGCCGTATTCGGTCGCGATGATGTCCGCCGAAATCCCCTGCGGCACGAAATAGGTCTTCATCGCAAGGCTCGGATCGACCGCGATCGCCGCCCCGTCGCTGCCCATCGGCACGCGGCCCATCATCTCGACCCCGCCAGCGATGTAGGCGTGTCCGGCACCCGCACGCACCTGGTTTGCGGCAAGGTTCACCGCCTCCATGCCGCTCGCGCAGAACCGGTTGATGGAAAGGCCCGGAATGCCCTCGTCGAGGTCGGACAGCAGCACCGCCGAGCGCGCAAGGCAGCCGCCCTGTTCGCCCACCTGGGTGACATTGCCCCAGATCACGTCCTCGACCGCAGGGCCGTCGAGGTGGTTGCGCTCCTTGACCGCATTCAGGACCCGGGCGGACAGCGCCACCGAGGTCACTTCGTGCAGGCTGCCGTCCGCGCGACCCTTGCCGCGCGGGCTTCGCAGGGCGTCGTAGATGTAGGCATCGGTCATCGGTGTCTCCTCACGCCCGGTCGGAAGGATTGCCGGGCATCATGTCGTAGGGTGGCTTCCAGCCGGGCAGGCTTGCGATGCGGGAAAGCCAGGCGTCGATGGCGGGCCAGTCGGCGCGGTCGAAGCCGAAGGGCTCGGGGTAGAAGAGGTAGCCGCAGCACGACAGGTCCGCGATGGTCGGCTGGTCGCCGACCATCCACGAGCGGCCCGCGAGATGGCCGTCGAGCACGGTGTAGGCCGCCTTGAGACGCCCCTGAAGGAACGGGATCGCGCCGGCCGGCCGCTTGTCCTCGGGCAGGAAGTTCGCAAGGAACCTCGCCGGGCCGATCTGGCCCGACAGCTTGTGATTGTCCCAGAACATCCAGCGCAGGATGTCGCGCCGTTCCGCCGCCGACCGCCCGCCGAGCTTGCCCGTCTTGGACGAGACGTAGTCGAGGATCACGCCCGACTGGCTCAGCACCGTCTCGCCGTCGACGAGAACGGGCACCTCGCCCATCGGGTTCAGTGCCCGGAATTCAGGGGTACGCGCGCCCCCGTTGAAGAAATCGACGAAGACCGGCTCCCAGTCCATGCCGGACAGGGTCAGGGCCAGCGCCGCCTTGTAGGCATTGCCGCTTTCGCCGAAGCAGTGAAGCTGTGCCGTCATCCGCGGTGATCTCCAGTGGTTGGGTCGCGCGGGGGTTTCACACCCCCGCACCCCCGTGGGGTATTTGTGCCGAAACGAAGCAACGAGTTGTTAACTTCGATCCGGTAGCAAGGTGAGGCGGTACAGGCTGGGGAGCCGATGACCGTCCGATGCGAAGCCGCCCCGACCTGAGGTCGGACGACCGAATGCGCGCGCTGGCGCGATCTGGTCGGGGCGTGCCCCCTTTGGCTTGGTTTCGGCCCGAATACCCATCTCCGTCCCTACCGGCGCAGTTCCTCACCGTTTGCGCGCCTCTAGCTCAGAGTTGAAGAGCCGCAGCCGGTGGGTCAGCGTGTCGCTGTCGATCACGCTGTCGAAATGCTCGAAGAGGAAGGACAGCGCCTCTCCCTCGTCGAGCCCGGCCTCGTCGGCAAAGCGCTTCAGCCGGCGATACCCGTCCTCGGTCATCGCGATGGGCAGGCGGCGGGTCAGGCGGAAGCGTTTCGGCATCGGCGGCTCCTGTGGGCAGGCAAGCGCATCTTCTTCGAGAGTTCGTCGGTGCTGGTGTTGTGCGCCAGCCTAGAACGCCGCCGCGTCGAGCGCCATGACCGGCTCGGCCCCGCTTTCGATCCGCTTGAGGTGCATGGCCGTCGCGGGCAACTGACGGGCCATGTAGTAGCGACCGGTCGCGATCTTGGCCTGAAGGAAGTCCCGGTCCGGGGACCCTTCGTCCAATGCCGCCATCGCCGCCTTCGCCATGCGCGCCCACATCAGGCCAAGGCAGACGTGGCCCGCGAGATGCATGAAGTCATAGCTGCCCGACAGTGCCGCGTTGGGCGACTTCATCCCGTGCTGCACGAAATACATAGCGGCCGCCTGCATGTCCTTGGACGCCGCCTTCAGCGGGTCGAGGAAGCCCGCCTTCAGCCGCTCGTCGCCCTCGTTTTCTTTGACGAAGCCCTTCACCATCTCGAAGAAGGCCATGACATGCTTGCCGCCGTCCTGGCCCAGCTTGCGCCCCACGAGGTCGAGCGCCTGGATACCGTTGGCGCCCTCGTAGATCATCGCGATCCGGGCGTCGCGGGCGAACTGCGACATGCCCCATTCCTCGATGTAGCCGTGCCCGCCGAACACCTGCTGGGCGTTCACCGCCATCTCGAAGCCCTTGTCGGTCTGGAAGCCCTTGATGACGGGGATCAGCAGCGAAATTAGGCCCTCGGCCTCGGCGTCGCCCATCCGGGTTGAGCGATCTATCAGATGAGCGCCCCAGAAGGTCAGCGCCCGCGCGCCCTCGACGAAGCTTTTCTGGTCCATCAGCGTGCGGCGGATGTCCGGATGCACGATCAGCGGATCGGCGGCGCCGCCGGGGTTTGCGGCCCCCGTGACCGCGCGGCCCTGGAGACGGTCCTTGGCGTAGGCCAGCGCGTTCTGATAGGCGGCCTCGGCCACGGCGTAGCCTTGCAGGCCGACGCCGAGCCGCGCCTCGTTCATCATCGTGAACATCGCCCGCATGCCCTTGTGCAGGTCGCCCAGAAGCCAGCCCACGGCCCCGTCGTAGTTCATCACGCAGGTCGAGTTGCCGTGGATGCCCATCTTCTCCTCGACCTTGCCACAGGAGAGGTCGTTGCGCGCGCCAAGCGAGCCATCGGGGTTCACGAGAAACTTCGGCACGATGAAGAGCGAGATGCCCTTCGTCCCTTCGCCCCCGCCGGGAGCCTTGGCCAGCACAAGATGGACGATGTTCTCGGCCATGTCGTGTTCGCCGGCCGAGATGAAGATCTTCTGCCCGGTGATGCGGTAGCTGCCGTCTGCCTGAGGCTCGGCCTTGGTCCGCATGAGGCCCAGGTCCGTTCCGCAATGCGGCTCGGTCAGGTTCATCGTGCCGGTCCATTCGCACGAGACCATCTTGGGCAGCCAGGTCTCTTTCTGCGCGGCGGTGCCGTGGGTGTGGATCGCCGAATAAGCCCCGTGGGTCAGGCCCTGGTACATGTTGAGCGCCATGTTGGCGGCGACGAAGATCTCGCCGACTGCCGTGCCCATCAGGTAGGGCAGGCCCTGGCCGCCATAGTCCGGGTCGCAGTCCAGCGCGGTCCAGCCGCCCTCGCGCAGCGCGTCGAAGGCCTCGGCGAAGCCGGTCGGCGTGCGGACCACGCCGTTCTCAAGCCGGCAGCCTTCCCGGTCACCCACCGCGTTCAAAGGGGCCAATACCTCGGTTGCCAGCTTGCCCGCTTCGTCGAGCACCGCGCGGGTGAAGGACGCGTCGAGGTCGGCATAGCCCGGCACGTCGGTCTCGGCGATCCGCAGCACATCGTGCAGCAGGAATTG
This sequence comes from Rhodobacterales bacterium, assembly GCA_031425325.1. Classification (GTDB taxonomy): domain Bacteria; phylum Pseudomonadota; class Alphaproteobacteria; order Rhodobacterales; family Rhodobacteraceae; genus Aliitabrizicola. The sequence goes on from JANPJD010000034.1 coordinate 5,777, forward strand.
CATGTCCGTCACGGGGGCGGTGTAGCTAGGCATCGATCGTCTTCCTCTTTACTCGGCGGCCGTCCGGCGAAAGGTGGCCAGCACCTCTTCACCCCAGGACAATTGCGCCTTCAGATCTGCGATGGTCGCGTCCAGTTCGGCGCGCTGCCGCTCCATCGCGGCAAGGCGCTCGCGCGCGATGTCATAGGTGCGGTGCAGCTGCGCCTCCTGGCCGCCGCCCCGGTCGTAAAGCTCCAGAAGCTGCCGGATCTCCTCGAGGCTGAAGCCAAAGCGCTTGCCGCGCAGGATCAGCGTCAGCCGGGCGCGGTCGCGCCGGGTGAACAGGCGTCGCGTGCCCTCGCGGACGGGAAACAGAAGCTCTTTCTGCTCGTAGAAGCGCAGCGTGCGCGGCGTCACGTCGAACGCGGTGCACATCTCGCGGATGGTCATCGTCTCGGTCATCGGTCTCCCTCGCGCACCTCTGCGGAAACATGCAGATGGGGTCGCTCGGGATGATCCTACCAGCGCCGCGCCGCTTGACGTGATCGTAACGTCACGTCAATCGGCGCATGACGTGATGTCAGCCGCGGAGGCCCGCTAGATCGCCTTGGCCGCTGTCTCGCGCAGGCCCTGCAGATCGGCGATGGCGCCTTCGAGGTCGGCCTTCTGGCGGTTGAGTTCCACGAGCTGGCGGTCGGCGAGGTCGACGAGCGCCTGCATCTGCGGGCCGGTCCCCTTGGTGCCGTAGATTAGCAACCACTGCCGGATCTCCTCGAGGCTGAAGCCGAAGCGGCGGCCACGCAGGATCAGCGTCATCCGCGCGATCTCGCGCGGACCATAGAAGCGGGCGCGACCGTCCTTCTCGGGGCTCAGAAGCTCGATGTATTCGTAATAGCGCAGCGTCCGGGGCGTCACGTCGAACCGGGCGCACATTTCCTTGAAGGTCAGGCGTGTCTCGCTCATCGCATCGTCCTCCCGGGGGCGAGCGTAGGGACTGGCGCGCCCCTTCGCAATCATCGAGCGCAGGGGTTGCGGGTGCGGGGCAGGCGAGTGACACTCGACCAACAGACGGGCCGGGCAGGCCCGCCAAGGGAACAAAGACCGTGGCCGACCTGATCGACATCGCACGCCGCTTCATCGAGGTGATCCCGCACTCGCAGGCGCTGGGAATGGAGATCGAGAGCCTGGGCGACGGGCGGGCCGTGGTCTCGATGCCCTGGGACGCGCGGTTCGTGGGCGATCCCGACACAGGCGTGCTGCATGGCGGGGCGGTTTCGGCGCTGATGGACACGGCCTGCGGTACCGCCGTGATGTGCCACCCGGAGGCACCGGGCAGCACCGCGACGCTGGACCTTCGGATCGACTACATGCGCCCCGCCGCGCCGGGCCAGCGCATCACGGCGCGCGCCGAATGCTATCACATGACCCGCTCGGTGGCCTTCGTGCGGGCGACGGCGACGGACGAGGATGCGGACCGCCCGGTCGCGATGGCGACCGCGGCCTTCACCGTCGACCGTCCCAAGGGGGGTGTGCGATGAGCCGCGAACGCCCCGAGCCGGTGCAGGTCATCAAGCAGCGCCGCGATGCGGCCCTGCGCACGCTGGTGGGCCGCGTGCCCTACATCGGCTTTCTGGGCATCACCTTCGACCGGCGCGGCGACGAGCTGACCGCCGTGCTGCCGTTCGACGAGAAGCTTGTCGGAAACCCCGCGCTGCCCGCCCTGCATGGCGGGGTGACGGCGGCGTTTCTCGAATCCGCCGCCATCATCGAGCTTGGCTGGGCGTCGCTGTGGGAGACGATGGAGGGCGGTGCGCCCGAGGAGGCGCCGCCGCCGGGCCTGCCCAAGACGATCGACTTCACCATTGACTATCTGCGCTCGGGCCTGCCGCGCGACGCCTACGCGCGGGCGCGGGTCAACCGCTCGGGGCGGCGCTATGCCAGCGTGCATGTCGAGGCCTGGCAGGACAATCGCGCGCGCCTGTTCGCGCAGGCGACCGGGCATTTCCTGATGCCCGAACGCGCCTCCGATGGCGGCTGACACCGCCGTCAGCAACCGCCGCGTCCTGCGGATTGCACTGCCCATCGTGCTGTCGAATGCGACGATCCCGATCCTCGGGGCAGTCGACACTGGCGTCGTCGGGCAGATGGGGCAGGCGGCCCCGATCGGGGCGGTCGGCATGGGCGCCGTGATCCTCGCCTCGGTCTACTGGATTTTTGGCTTTCTGCGGATGGGCACCTCGGGGCTGGTGGCGCAGGCCCACGGGGCGGACGACAGGGCCGAAAGCGGCGCGGTCCTGCTGCGCGCACTGATGATCGCCGCCGCCGCCGGGGTCGGGTTCATCGCGCTTCAGGGCGCGCTCGTCTGGGGCGCGTTCCGCATCGCCCCCGCCAGCCCCGAGGTCGAGGCCCTGGCGCGCGACTACATCGCAATCCGCATCTGGGGCGCGCCCGCCACCATCGCGCTTTACGCCGTCACCGGCTGGCTGATCGCGGTCGAGCGGACGCGGGCGGTCCTTGCGTTGCAGCTCTGGATCAACGGCGTCAACGTGATCCTCGATCTGTGGTTCGTCCTCGGCCTTGGCTGGGGCGTGCCGGGCGTTGCCGTGGCGACCCTGATCGCCGAGTGGAGCGGTCTGGCCCTTGGCCTCTGGCTATGCCGTCCGGCTTTCGCGAGCGGCGCTTGGAGGGACCGGGCGCGGCTGTTCGACGGCGCGCGGCTGCGCGAGATGCTGCGGGTCAACACCGACATCATGATCCGCTCGGTAATCCTACAAGGCAGTTTCACGACCTTCGTCTTTCTGGGGGCGGGGCAGGGCGATGTCACGCTGGCGGCCAATCAGGTGATCCTCCAGTTCCTCGAGATCACGGCCTATGCGCTCGACGGCTTTGCCTTTGCCGCCGAGGCGCTGGTCGGGCAGGCGGTCGGCGCGCGGGCCGCGGGCATGGTGCGCCGCGCCTCGGTGGTGACGAGCGGGTGGGGCGTCGTGGGGGCGGTATTGCTCGGGGCCGCGTTCTGGCTCGGCGGGCCTGTGGTCATCGACACGATGGCGCGCGACCCCGCCGTGCAGGCCGAGGCGCGGGCCTATTTGCCCTGGGTCGCCATCCTGCCGCTGGTCAGCATCGCGGGCTGGATGTTCGACGGCATCTTCATCGGGGCCACCCTGACGCGCGAGATGCGAAACGCCATGCTCTTTTCGGTTGGCGTCTACGCGGCGGCAGTGGCCCTTCTTCTGCCCGCCTTCGGCAATCACGGCCTTTGGGCCGCTCTGATGGTGCTGAACGTGACGCGAGGGTTGACGATGGCGCTGTTTTATCCGCGCGCCGAGGCGAAGGCGGCCTGACCCCAGAGTTTCTTGCGGTTAAGGGCGGTCCGGCCTTCCCGCCGAAGAATGGCCGGCCTCTACAGCCACGCGGCCCGCTCCGTCCCCACCGCAGCCCCGACCGAGGTATGGCCGTCCCGCGCCAGAAGCGTGTCGAGGCCCCGCGCGATCCGCGCGGGCAGGCCGATCCCGCCATAGACGAGGCCCGTGTAAAGCTGCACCGCCGACGCGCCCGCCCTGATCTTGGCATAGGCCTGGTCCGCCGTCGCGACACCCCCAACGCCGATCAGCGGCAATCGGCCCCCGGTCAGCGCCGACAGCCGTGCCAGCACGCGGGTGGACCGCTCGAACAGCGGCGCGCCCGACAGCCCGCCGCCCTCGGCCCGGTGCGCGCCCGTTAGCCCGTCGCGCGCGAGCGTCGTGTTGGTCGCAACAATGCCCGACAGCCCCGCCGCGAGCGTCACCTCGACAATCGCCGCAAGATCGTCCTCGCCAAGGTCCGGCGCGATCTTGAGGAACACCGGGATCGGGCGCGTCAGCCCGGCCCGCGCCTCCATCACGCGTGCGAGCAGGGCGGCAAGGGCGGCAGGCCCCTGCAGTTCGCGCAGCCGCTCGGTGTTGGGGGAGGACACGTTGACCGTCGCGAAGTCGACATGCGGCCCGCAGCGCGCTAGGACGCGGGCGAAATCGCCCGCCCGGTCCTTGCTGTCCTTGTTGGCTCCAAGGTTCAGACCGACCGGCACCCCGGCGGGGCGGTGCGCGAGCCGCAGGGCAATCGCCTCCATCCCCTCGTTGTTGAAGCCGAAACGGTTGATGACGGCCCGGTCCTCGGGAAGGCGAAAGACGCGCGGGCGGGCGTTCCCCTCCTGCGGGCGCGGGGTGGCGGCCCCCACCTCGACAAAGCCGAAGCCCGCGCGCGACAGGGCAGCGACCGCAACCGCGTTCTTGTCATAGCCCGCCGCAAGCCCGACCGGGTTCGCGAGCGCCAGACCCGCGACCTCGCAGGCAAGCCGCGCCGAGGTCACGACCCCCGGCAGCGGCACGAGCCCCGTGTTCAGCGCGCGCAGCGACAGTCCGTGTGCCGTCTCGGGGTCGATCCGGTGCGCCAGCGCCAGTGCCGCACGGTCGAACAGGCTCACCACAGGCCTTCGGGAAAGATGTGGCCCGTCGCCCCGAGAGGTAGCGACTTGTCCCAGATCACGTCGCCCAGCGTCAGCGTCCGGTAGAGGTGAGGGAACAGCGCGCCGCCACGCGACGGCTCCCACCGCAGCGCGGGGCCGAGGCGGTCGGGGTCGAGCGCCACCAGCACGAGGTCGCTTTCCGTCGCGAAGTGGCGCGAGGCCGTCTCGGCCACCTGTGCCGCCGTCGAGAGATGCACGAAGCCATCCGCAAGATCGACCGGCGCGCCCGCCGTCTCGCCCGCGCTGCGGAAGGCATCCCATTCCGGGCGCCGGAGGATCTTGAAGACGAGCATGGCGTCTCATGCACCATCGCCCGCCGCCCGGTCAATGGCCGCAACCGGCGAGTCCGGTCATCGGCCTGTCGCATGGCCTACGCAGGCTTTGACATCCCGGCAGGGTCAGGCATGTTGACGCTCTACCGCAAGAGGAGTGAGCCATGAAGACCATTCTTTGCACCGTGGCGGCCCTGTCCGCCGCAGGCGTGGCACAGGCCGAGACGGTGCTGCATGTGCTGCATGTCAACGACCTGCACAGCCGGATCGAGCCGATTAACGGCTCGGACTCCACCTGTTCGGCCGAGGATGCGGCTGAGGACGCCTGTTTCGGCGGGGTCGCGCGCCTTGCCACCAAGATCGCCGAGTTGCGCGGCACGCTCGGGCCGGACGTGATCCTTCTCGACGCGGGCGACCAGTTTCAGGGCTCGCTGATGTACACGACCTACAAGGGCGCGGTCGAGGCCGAGATGATGGAGCGGATCGGCTTCGACGCGATGGCGCTGGGCAACCACGAGTTCGACGACGGGCCCGAGGGGCTGGCCACGTTCCTCGATGCGGTCACTTTTCCGGTGGTTTCGGGCAACGTCGATGTGAGCGCCTCGAACGTGCTGGCAGGCCGCGTGCAGGACAGCGTGATCGTCGAGGTGAACGGCCAGCGGATCGGCATCGTCTCGGCGCTGGCGACCGACACGGTCGAGACCTCGGCCCCAGGCCCGACCGTGATCTTTGCGGACGAGATCGAGAGCCTGAGCACGGATGTCGCGGCCCTCGAGGCGCAGGGGGTGACCAAGATCATCGCCCTGACGCATGTGGGCTATGCCAAGGACAAGGCCATCGCGGCGGCGGTGCCGGGGATCGACGCGGTGGTGGGCGGGCATTCGCACACCTACCTGTCGGCGACCGACCCCGAGCGGGCCGGGCCATATCCCACATGGGTCAGCCGCGAGGATGGCAGCCTGGTGCCAGTCGTGCAGGCCTATGCCTATTCGAAGTATCTGGGGCACCTGACGCTGACCTTCGACGAGGCGGGTGAGGTGATCTATGCGGGGGGCGACACGATCCTGCTCGACGCCTCGGTCGCGCCCGATCCGGCCATAGAGGCGCGCATCGCCGAGCTTGCCGGGCCGATCGAGGAGGTGCGTGCCCGCGTGGTGGCCGAAACGGCGGCACCGATCGACGGCTCGCGCGAAAGCTGCCGGGCGGGCGAGTGCGAGATGGGCAACCTTGTCGCCGAGGCGATGCTCGACCGCGTGGCCGATCAGGGGATCACCATCGCCATCGCCAATGGCGGGGGCTTGCGCGCCTCGATCGACGCGGGCCCCGTGACGATGGGCGAAGTGCTCGGCGTGCTGCCGTTCCAGAACACGCTTTCGACCTTTCAGGTGACAGGTGCCGATGTGATCGCAGCGCTGGAAAATGGTGTCAGCCGGATCGAGGATGCAAGCGGGCGCTTCCCGCAGGTGGCGGGGCTGAAATACACCTTCGATCCGGCCAAGCCGCCCGGCGCGCGCGTGTCCGAGGTGATGGTGCTGCTGGGTGGTGACGCTTGGGCGCCGATCGACCCGGCGGCCACCTATGGCCTTGTGTCGAACAACTATGTGCGGGGCGGCGGCGACGGCTATGCGATGTTTGTCGCTGCGGCGAATGCCTATGACTTCGGGCCGGACCTTGCAGATGTGACGGCCGAGTATCTGGCGAGGCTCCAACCCTACACGCCGTTCATTGACGGGCGGATCACGCGTCGCTAGTCGGCGGGGCAGACGGGCACGCCTTCGCGGCGCTCGGCCGCGAGGATCGCCTCGACGGTCGCTGCGGGAACCGCGCCGATCACCAGTGTGCGTCCGATTACAAGCGCGGGCGTCGCGGTGATCCCGAACAGCCGTGCGAGGGCGGCGCTTTCGGCCAGTCGCGCGTCCACCTCAGCCGAGGCCATGTCGCGGGCCATCCGCGCTGGGTCGAGGCCCGCCTGCCCGGCAAGCCCGGCCATCAGGGCGCCGTCGGTCACAAGGCGCGCCCGCGACAGGCGGGCAAGGAACGCCTCGGCCTCGTCCTGCATCTCGGCAGCCAGAACGGCGCGCGCCGCGGTGACCGACGCGGGGCCAAGCAGCGGCAACTCGTGGCGCACGACGCTCGGGCCGAGGTCGGGTATCGCGGCCAGCGTGGCTTCGAGGGCGCGGCAACTCGGGCAGTTGGCATCGGTGAAAAGCGCAACGGCGATGGTGTCCATGGCGGGGCCGAAAAGCGCGGCGCAAGGGCTTGGCCGAAGCTGGTCCGCCAGCGCCGCGACCTCGGGCGAGGTGTCCTGCGGCAGGCCGACAAGGGCCACTGATGAGCCGGTGACCGGGCCGCTGGTCGACGCCTCGCGGAATGGTGGCAGCCCGGGGATCGGGCGAAAGCCCATATCCGGTTGCGCGCCGAAGCCGTCGAGCAACCGGAACAGGCCGACCCAAAGCGCGCCAAGGATCAGCATGACTACAAGCCGCCGTCCGCGCGCGCCATCTTTTCCGGTCAGTCCCGCCATCGATACCCGCCTGCCAGCTTACGACCCCCCGACAGCCTGAAACGCATGCCCACTTCGCGCATGCAGCATTTTTCTGCACCGCAGCAGGAACAGCTTGCTCCGGGTCGCGTTTGCCCCGAGACTGTAGCGGTGCAGTCTGCCGACAGGATAGTTCTGATGACGAAGATCTTCTCTGCTGCCATCCAAAAAGCGGCATCCCTGACCCGCTCGGGCGATCTCGAGGCGGCAACGCGTCTGATACAGCAAGCCCTGTCGGGCGAGTCCGTGACTGCACAGCCCGACAAGCTCGCCAAGAAGTCCCGTGGACCGGCCGGCTCGCCGCTTGGGGCCGTCGTGGACCGTCTGTCTGGTCGGACCCGCCCCGCGCCCGTCGTGTCCGACGGCGCCCGGTTCGAGTCGCGCCATCACGACGGGCCGTCCGGCGGCCGCGCGTACCGTCTCTATGTGCCCGCCACCGACGCCCCGGCAGGACTTGTCGTGATGCTGCACGGCTGCACCCAGACGCCCGAGGATTTCGCGGTCGGAACCCGCATGAACGCAGTTGCCGATGCCCACGGGCTGGTGGTCGCCTATCCCGAACAGCCCCGCAACGCCAATGTCTCGCGCTGCTGGAACTGGTTCCAGCCTGGCGATCAGGCGCGCGGTGCCGGAGAGCCTGCAAGCCTGGCCGCGGTCGTCGAGGCGCTTCAGGCCGAGTTCGGCCTTGACCGCAAGGCCACCTTCGTGGCGGGCCTGTCCGCCGGGGGCGCAATGGCCGTCGTCCTTGGAGCGACCTATCCCGACCTCGTAGGCGGCATTGGCGTGCATTCGGGTCTTGCCCACGGGGCCGCCCGCGATGTCGCCGGCGCCTTCGCCGCCATGCGCGGCCAGCCCGGCACCGGCCCCACCGCCCGGAACGGCAAGCGGGTCAGGACGATCCTGTTCCACGGAACCGGGGATGCGACCGTCCACCCGGTAAATGCCGACGCGATCCGCCTTGCTGCCATGCCCGACGAGAGCATTGTCGAGGCAGAAGTGGAGTCGGTCGTCAACGGACGCAGGATCGTGCGGACCGATGTGCTGTCATCGACCGGCAGTCTGGTCGTGCAGGACTGGCGGATCGAAGGGGCTGGCCACGCTTGGTCGGGCGGCGACCCGGCGGGCAGTCACACCGATGCGGCGGGCCCCGATGCCAGCGCGCTGATGGTCGCGTTCTTCCTCGCAGACGCCTAGCGCCTCGCTGCGGGTTGCGCGGCACCGCGATCCGCCCTATGTCCGCCCCGGACAGCGCGAAAGGCCCGGAATGGAAGGCGACGCCTCTCTCGACTGTGTGACGTGGAACATCCATCGCGCACGGGGTGGCGACGGAAAAGTCGACGCTGACAGGATCGCGCGGGTGCTCGCCTCGGAAGTGGTGGCGCACCGCCCCTGCCTTCTGTCGCTGCACGAGGCCGACGGGGAAACGCCGCCCCATGCGGGCCTTCTCGACCTTGCGAGGATCGAGGCCGAAACCGGATTGCGGGCCCTCCCGGACGAGACGCTGCGCTGGAGTCCGTCGAGCCACGGCTTTCTGGGCACGATCCTGTTCCTGCGCGCGGGGATCGAGGTTCTGGACCGGCGGATCGTCGATCTGCCCGGCCGGTGCCATCGCGGCGCGGTGGTCGTCGATGCCGCCACCGAGGGCAGGCGGTTCCGCGTGGTCGCGACGCACCTGTCGCTGTCGCAGATGCTGCGCGCCGTGCAGATGCGGGTGATCGGCCAGTTGCTGTTCCGCTTGCCGCCCATGCAGACGATCCTGATGGGCGATCTGAACGAATGGCGACCCTGGGGCGGGCTTGCTTTCAGCCCGGCACTCGTCGGTCGCCGCTTTCACGGGACGGCGCGTGCGACCTTTCCGGTGTCCCGCCCCATTCTGCCGCTGGACCGCATCCTGTCGGATGTGCCGGGAAGCGTCACGGACACGACCGTCCTGCAAGGGCCGGGCATCCTAGCCGCGTCGGACCATCGCCCGCTTCGCGCGCGGGTGACCCTTGGTGCGCCCTAGCGGGACGACGAGGGCCACATTCGCGAAAACACGCCGTCGCGCCGCACGAGAGCGTGGTAAAGCGCCGCCGCGATGTGCAGCAGGACGAGCCCGATCACGACATAATGCGTGGCCCCGTGGACCGTCTTGGCCGCCCCGGCCAGCGCCTCGGACTTCGGCACAAGACGCGGCACGCCAAGCGCATCCCACCACTCCAGCGGAAAGCCGCCCGCAACCACCCGCACATAACCGGACACTGCCATCACAAGCACCGTCGCATAAAGCCCGACATGCGTGAGCCTCGCCGCGCGCCGCTGCCACGGTGGGACCGAGGCGGGCAGCGGCGGTGCTGGCCGCATCGCCCGGTAGGCAAGCCGCCACACGATGAGGAGAAGGACGACAACGCCGAGGTTCTTGTGGCCCATGAACAGCAGGTTCTGCACGGCCCGGTCCAGCCCCGGCTGGATCATGATGATCCCGGCGGGGATCATGCCGAGCACGATGACCGCGACAACCCAGTGGAGGACCCGCGCAAGCGGACGGTAGCGGAGTATCCGGGCATCTGGGGTCATCGGCGATCCAATGGCTGCTTGTCGCCACGCTAGCACGACGCGCCTTGCGGGAAAGACACGAAGTTGCGCGGGGCCGGTCCTTGACTGTTCCCGGGCGGGGGTTAGACCCGATCAATGGCCGGGATCGACCTTCAGACTTACCGCGATACGCGCCCGCTTCGCGCGATGGTGCTGCTTGTGGTGCCCGGTGCCGTTTTGGTTGCGGCACTGGGCTTTGGCTTGTCCGGTGGCCGGGAAACCGGGGCGGTCCTGTCGGCGGTCCTTTTCCTTGGCATCGCGGTCTGGTTGGGCCGCGCGCTGGCAACGGCCTATCCCCATGCCCGCCTCGGTCTGTGCAACGTCCTGACCTTGCTGCGCGCGGCGCTCGCCTCGGCGCTGGTGGCGCCATTGGTCGCCCCGGACCGGATTGCTTCGAATGCGGGCCTCGCATGGACACTGCTCGGGATGGCGGTTGTCGGGCTTGCGCTCGACGGGGTGGACGGCTGGCTCGCCCGGCGCAGCGGGCTTGTATCGGATGTGGGCGCACGGTTCGACATGGAGGTCGATGCCATCCTCGCGCTGACCCTGGCCCTGCTGGCGCTGGCTGCGGGCAAGGCGGGGGTCTGGGTCATCGCACTTGGGGCGATGCGCTATGCCTTCGTCGCGGCGGCAGTTGCGCTGCCGTGGTTGAGGCGTGAATTGCCCCCCTCGTTCCGCCGCAAGGTCGTGTGCGTCGTGCAGATCGCGGTCCTGATCGCGCTTCTCGCCCCATCGCTGACGGTCCCGGCCTCGACCGTGCTCGGCCTCGCGGCGGTGGCGCTGCTCTGCTGGTCGTTCGCGGTCGACATCGTCTGGTTGGCGCGGCAGCGGTGAGGCGGGGCGCGCGGACGGCTTGGGGTCTTGCTGGCGCGGCGCTCGCGATCCTTGCGGTGCTGGTGCAGCCTGACAGGCCGATGGGACCGATGGCGGCCCTCTGGCCGCTGCCGCTGGAATGGCCGCTGATCCTGTGCGTGCTGCTTCTTGCCCGGCCGGCAAGCCGCGGGGCTGCCGTGCTGCGCGGGATGATCGTGGCAGCGCTGACTGCGGTCTTTGTGCTGAAGATCGCCGATTTCGGGATGCGGGCGGCGTTCAGCCGACCGTTCAACCCGGTTCTCGACCTGCCGCTACTCGGTTCTGCCTGGACGCTCGGGTCCGGCGCGGTGGGGCCTGTGCTGGCCGGGCTTGGCGTGGCGGTCCTTGGGGTCACCCTGGGTCTTGTCGTGGCCCTTCTGTGGTGGGCGACCGGGCGGTGGGTCGCGCTGCGCCCTGGGAAAGCGGGGCGGCAGGCGGCGGGGGGGATCGCCCTGATCGCGGCGGGGATGACCGTGGCGGACGCGCTGCATGGGTCGCAGGCACTGGTGCTGCCCGTCGATCCGCCGGGGCGGGCGGTCGTCGCGCGCCTCATCCCCGAGCGGATCGCACTTGCCCGGCGCAGCGTCGCGGACATCGTGGCCTTCACCGCATCCGCACGGACCGATCCCTTCGCCGAGCGCGCAGATCTGCTCGGTCGGCTGGACGGACGCGAAGTCATCGTCACCTTCGTCGAAAGTTACGGCCGCACGAGCTTTGACACGCCCCTCTACAGCACGACGCATGAGGCGACGCTGCGCGCGGCCGAGCCCGCCTTGCGGTCAGCGGGTTTCGCGCTGCGCTCGGGCTGGCTCGTCTCGCCGATCATGGGCGGCCAAAGCTGGCTCGCGCATGGCACGCTGGCCTCGGGGCTGCGCCTCGACACGCAGACCCGCTATGGCGCGATGCTGGCAAGTCCGCGCCGGACGCTGTTCGACATCGCGGCAGGGCAGGGCTTTCGCACCGTCGCGGTGATGCCCGCGATTACGCTCGCCTGGCCCGAGGGCAGGCTTCTGGGCTTCACCGAGATCTTCGGGGCCGCCGACCTCGGCTATCTCGGGCGACCCTACAACTGGGTGACGATGCCAGACCAATACACGCTGACGGCGCTCGACCGTATCCGCGCCACGGGGAAGGGCGGCCTTTTCGCGCAGGTGGCGCTTGTCTCGTCGCACGCGCCCTGGACGCCGGTGCCCGAATTGGTGGACTGGGACCTTGTGGGCGACGGGACGATCCTGAACCGCTGGGCCGAGGCGGGCGACCCGCCCGAGGTCGTCTGGCGCGACCGCGACCGCATCCGCGAGCAGTACCGGCTGTCGATCGACTACGCACTGCGCGCCGTGACGGGCCATGCCGCGCGGCAGGTCGGACCGCTTCCGCTGATCGTCGTGCTGGGCGATCACCAGCCCGCGCCTTTCGTCGCGCTCGGCGAAAGCCGTGAGGTGCCGGTGCATGTGATCGGCCCGCCCGATCTTGTCGCGCTGCTCGACGACTGGGGGTGGACCGAGGGGCTTGTCCCCGACCCCGGCCTGACGCCCTTGCCGATGGAGTGGTTTCGCGACGCCTTTCTCGAGGCCATCACCCCAGCCGTCGTGCCATGAGCCCGACGGTCCGCAGCCCATCGTTTCGCAGCGTGTCGGTCGGGCTTCTGCGGCTGGTGCTTCCGGTCGCCTGCCTTGCGCTGCTGTGGCGCTTTGCAGACGGTCCGGCGGTCCTCGACAGGCTGGCGCGTAGCGACTGGCACTGGCTGCTGGCGGCCCTTCTGATGACAAGTCTTCAGACCGTGCTGTCGGCGTTGCGCTGGCGGCTGACCGCCGGGCGGCTCGGCCAGCCCATCCCGGCGCGTTCCGCAATTGCCGAGTACTACCTCGCGCAACTGATCAACCAGACCATTCCCGGCGGGGTGCTTGGCGACGCCGCGCGGGCCATGCGCGCGCGGCAGGACAGCCTCGCGACGTCGGCCCTCGCCGTGGTGATCGAACGGCTTTGCGGACAGGCCGTCCTCTTCGCCGTCACGCTGGCCGGGGTCTGCGGGGTGCTTGTGTCGTCGGGCTGGCCCGACTGGGTTGGCCGCCCCGGTCCAGGCCTGGCGCTGGCGTTCGCGGCCTGCGCGCTGGTCCTTGTCGCGGTCCTGCGCCTGTGGCCCCGCGCCGGGCCTGCCCTCTGGCGCGCGCTGCGCGTTGCGGTCTTCGCCCGTGGTGTCTGGCCGCGCCAGGTTGCGCTCGGCCTTGGCATTGTCGCCTGCAACCTGCTCACCTTCGCGTTCGCCGCGCAGGCGACCGGCACGGCGCTGACCCCCGGCACCGTCGTGACGCTGGTGCCGCTCGTGTTGACGGCGATGCTCGTCCCGCTCTCGCTTGCCGGGTGGGGCCTGCGCGAAGGGGCCGCCGCCGCCCTTCTGCCACTGGCGGGTGTGCCCGTCGAAGCCGCCATCGCCGCGAGCCTTGCCTTCGGCGCAGTGATCCTTGTGGGCAGTCTGCCCGGTGCGGTCGTGTTGGCGCGGGGGCGTCGCACTTCTGCCGTCCCGCAGCGCTGATCGGCCGGGCACATGCGCGTGAGCGACGCCGCGGCGGAAGAAGCGGCATTGCAAGCGCAGCATGGAGCACTAAGATTTGCAACGGTTCTGAGAAGGAATGATGACGATGGCCGGATTCTCGCGGCGCGGTTTTATCGGTGCGGGCGTGGCGGGGGCGGGCATGGCCTCGCTCGGCTGGCGCGGCGCATCTGCACAAACTCTGACCGAGGTGGCGCTGCAACTGTCGTGGCTCCATTCGGTCCAGTTTGCGGGCAGCTACATCGCCCGCGAGCGCGGCTACTGGAGCGAGCTTGGCCTTGATGTGGCCCTGTCGCCCGGCGGGCCGAACGCGCCGGTCGAGCCGCCGGTCGTCTCGGGCCAGGCGCTGGTCGGCATCTCGGCGGCCGACTATACCGCTGCCGCCGTGGCGCAAGGTGCGCCGTTCCGTATAATCTCGGTCGCTATGCAGAAGAACCCCTTCGCCATCGCGTCGCTCCCCGCCAACCCGGTCAACGTGCCCTCCGATCTGTCGGGCAAGCGTATCGGTATGGCGCTTGCCAACACGCCGGTGCTGCAAGCACTCTGCACGCTGAATGATGTGGACATCACCACGGTCGAGATCGTGCCGACGCAGTACGACGCGGCCCCACTGGTCGCGGGCGAGGTCGACTGTCTGCTCTGCTGGGCAACCGACCTGCCGGTCGCGATGGCGATCCGGGGAATCGAGGCGGTGACAATGCTGATGGCCGATCACGGCTATGCGCTGCATTCGCAAACCTACATCGCGACCGAGGACAGCATCGCCAACCGCCGGGCAGACCTTGTGAGCCTGCTGCGGGGCGAGGCGCAGGGCTGGGCCGATTACCGCGCCGATACGAAGGCCGCGGCAGCGCTGACGATGGGCCTTTTCCCCGATGGCGGCCTCGACCTGCCCACGCAAGAGCTTCAGGCCGAGCGGCAGGTGCCGCTGATGTTCTCGGACCTCACCGACCGGTTCGGCTTCGGCTGGTTCACCGACGAGACCATCGCGGCCAATATCCGCACGCTCGCCCTGCTGGGCCGTGAGGTCACGCCCGACCTTTGGGACCGCTCGCTCCTCGAAGAAGCGTATGGCAGTTGACCCGGACAGGCACCCTCCGCCGGTCGTTCGCTGCGAAGGCCTGAGCAAGACCTACGGGCATGGGGCGCAGGCGGTCGAGACGCTGCGCCCTCTGTCGGTGGCGTTCGGCGCAGGCCAGACGACAGCGCTGCTGGGGCCGTCGGGCTGTGGCAAATCTACCTTGCTGCGGCTGGTCGCGGGGCTCGAGGTGCCAACGGCAGGCGAGGTCCGCATCGGCGCGGAAGCGCCCGCCGAGGTGCGCGCCCGGGCTGGTCTTGCGGTGGCGTTTCAGGAGGCATCCCTGCTGCCGTGGCGCACGGTCGCGGGGAACGTGGGGCTTGCGCTGACGCTGGCGCGTCGCCCGCCCGACCCCGAGGCGGTGCAGCGCCTCTTGTCGCTGGTCGGGCTTGACGGGTTCGAGGCACGGCGTCCTGCGGAACTGTCGGGCGGGATGCGGCAGCGGGCCGCCATTGCCCGCTGCCTGCTGACCGAGCCAGACCTTCTCTTGCTGGACGAGCCCTTCGGCTCGGTCGACGAGTTGACGCGGCTTCGCCTGAACCTCGATCTGCCGAGGCTATGGGAGGCGCGCGGCACGACGACGCTGCTCGTCACCCATTCCGTGACCGAGGCCGTGCTGCTGGCAGACCGCATCCTCGTGTTCTCGCCCCGCCCGGCGCAGGTCGTGGCGGACATTGCGGTGCATCTCGACCGCCCCCGCAGCGCCGAGACGCTGCGGTCAGCGCAGTTCCGCGAGATCGCCGACGGGGTCTCGGCGGCGCTGGCGGGCGGCGCGCCTGATCGGGCGCTGGCCGCCGAATGACCGGGGTCGCGATCCGCCCGGCCCTGCCGTGGCCGGCCACGCGCGGCCTTGGGTTCGTCGCGGCCCTGCTTGTCTGGGAGCTCGCCGCGTGGGCACTTGCAGGCAGCTACCTGCTGGCGGGTCCGGTCGAGGTCGTGCTGCACATCTGGCAGAACATGGGTCAGATGGGCCGCGCCCTTGCGGTCACCGGGCGCGACGCCGCATTTGGCTATGTTGCGGGCAACCTTGCGGCGGTGGTACTGGCGGCGGTCGCGATCACGGTGCCAAGGGCCGAGCGTCTGATCGGGTCGCTGGCGCTTCTGGTGTTCTGCCTGCCGCTGGTCGCGACGGGGCCGATCCTGCGGGTGCTTTACGGGCCGGGATCGGGACCGCAGGTGACGCTGGCGGCGCTTGCGGTCTACTACACCACCTTCGTGCCGCTGATGGTTGGCCTGCGCGCCGCACCGGCTGTGTGGTTCGACCTGGTCCGCAGCTACGGTCGCGGGAGTCTCTCGGCGCTGGTGCAGGTGCGTGCGCCTGCGGCGCTGCCCTATCTGGTCGCGGGCTTGCAGATCGCGGCCCCGGCTGCCTTTCTTGGCGCGATGGTGGGCGAGTTCACGGGCGCCGAGCGCGGTATGGGGGTGCTGGCGATCCAGGCGATGCGAAGCCTTGATGTGCCCGCGACATGGGCGCTTGCAACCGTCGCCGCTGCCGTGTCGGTCGCGGCCTACGGGGCGGTCGGAGCCATTGCCCGCCGGGCGATGGTGGCGGCCCCACCGCTGATCCTTGCCGCCCCTCCGACGCGTGCGACGGCCCAGCCAGCGCGCCGCGCCGCGCTCGGAATGGCCGAGGGGGCGGCGGTCGCTGCGGTAGCGCTGGCGCTTTGGTGGGGGGCGATGGCCGCCTTCGATCTGTCGCCGTTTTTCGCCAAGCGGCCCGGCGATGTCTGGGCGTTCCTGATCTCGGACCCCGAGGCGGCGGCGAACCGCGCGGCGCTCGGGTCCGCGCTGGGCCAGACGCTTGGCTTCGCGGTGCCGGGCTATCTGGCGGGACTGGCGCTCGGTGCCGGTCTTGCCATGGCGCTGGTGCTGTCGCCCGCCCTCGCGGCGGGGGCCATGCCGGTCGCGATCGCGCTGCGCTCGGTCCCGATCCTGACGACTGCGCCGCTGATCGTGCTCGCCCTTGGTCGCGGGTCGTTGGGGACGATCACCATCGTCGCGGTGATGACCTTCTTCCCGACGCTGGTCGCCTGCCTCGGCGGGATGCGGCAGACGCCGGGGCAGGTGATCGACGTGTTCGACAGCTATGCCGCCTCGCGCCGGATGCGCCTGCTCCACGCGCAGTTACCGGCGATGCTTCCCGCGTTCTTCGCCTCGGCGAAGATGGCGGTGCCTGCCGCGCTCCTGGCGGTCACGACGGCGGAATGGCTTGCCACGGGGACCGGCGTCGGCGCCCTGATGGCGATGACGGCCTCGACTTCGGCCTACGGGATGCTGTGGAGCGCCACTATGGCGCTTGCGCTGGTGGCGGTTGCGGGCTTTGCCGCCGTCGGTCTGGTCGAGCGTGCCGTCCTGCGCCGCCTCGGGCCGGAACAGTTGACGGGACAAGCCTGATGCGCGCTGCGGCCTTCGCCATTCCCGGCGATATCGCGACCAAGACCGGCGGCTACATCTACGAGCGCATGCTGCTGCTGTCGCTGCGGGCCGAGGGGCGCGAGGTCGACCACCTCGTGCTGCCGGCAAGCTTTCCCGATCCGTCGCCCGCCGAGATGGCCAGCGCTGTGGCCGCGATGGCGCAGGTGCCTAGCGACCGGCCGTTGATCGTCGACGGGCTGGTGTTTGGCGCGGTCGAGACGGCGGGCATGGCCACGGTGACGGCCCCCATCGTCGCGATGATCCACCACCCGCTTGCGCTCGAGACGGGGCTGGCGCCCGACCGTGCGGCCCTGCTGCGCCAGCGCGAGGCGGATAATCTGAGGCTCGCGGCGGAGGTCGTTGTGCCGAGTCCGCATACCGCAGAGATCCTCGTCTCGCAGTACGGGGCTTCGGCGGATCGCATCTCGGTGGCGCTGCCGGGCTTCGGTCCTGCCGATCCGGTCCGCATGCCCGATAGCCCGCCGCTGATCTTGTCGGTCGGCCTTCTGGCCCCGCGCAAGGGCCATGACGTCTTGCTGCGCGCGCTGTCCGGGATCGTCGATCTGGACTGGAACGCGATCATCGTGGGCGCGCCGCACGACCCCCGGACGGCGCGCGACCTTGCAACGCTCGTCACGGAGCTTGGCCTTGCGGGCAGGGTGCGCCTTGCTGGTCTGGTGGACGACGACGAGTTAACGGCGCATTACCGCCGCGCCACGATCTTTGCGCTTGCGACCCGCTACGAGGGTTACGGCATCGTCTTTGGCGAGGCGCTGCTGCACGGCCTTCCGATCGTTACATGCCGCACCGGGGCGGTGCCGCAGACCGTGCCCGAGGGCGCAGGCCTGCTTGTGCCGCCCGACGATCCGGTGGCCTTCGGCGCGGCGCTGCGCTGCGTGCTGACCGACCCGGCCGAGCGTGGGCGCATGGCCGGGGTGTCGGAACGCGCGGGCCGCGCCTTGCCCACCTGGGCCGACACTGCGCGCGTGATGGGGGCAGCCATCGACCGGGCCGGGTCGCGCGTGCCGCGCTAGGTCGGTCGCCCGTGATCGGCGGTCGCCCGGTCAAGGTAGCGCAGCGTATTGCCGAGCGATGTCGACAGATGCGCCTTCATCGCGGCCCGTGCCCGTTCGGCATTGCCGTCGGCCAGCGCGTCGATGATCGCCCGGTGCTGCGATATCGTCTCGAGTCCCGCCCCCGGATCGGGCAGGCTGAGAAGGCGGCAGCGATCCATCTGGGCCTTGGTGATGTCGACCACCTTCCACAGCATGTGCAGGCCGTTCACCTCGGCAATGGCACGGTGCAGGTCGTCGTCGCGGTCGATGGCAACGTCGTAGCGCGCGCGACGCACCGCGGTTTCATGGGCCCGGTGAATATCCTCGATGTCCTGCAACTGACGCTGGGTGATCGTCTTGGCCGCGCGCTCGACGCTTTCGACCTCGAGCGCGATGCGGATGATGTAGGCCTCTTCGACCTGCGAGCGGCGGATCTCCGAGACGAAGGTGCCATGCTGGGCGAAGACCTCGATCAGGCCTTCGTCGCTGACCTTCTTGACCGCCTCGCGCACTGGCGTGCGCGAGATACCGAGCCGACCGGCGATCTCGGGCTCGTTGACCGGCGCACCAGGGGCCAGCCTGCCCATCACGATAGCCTTCCGCACGAGGGTATAGACCTGCTCGCTCAGCGGAAGCTGTCGGCTGAGAAGGACGCCGTCCAGAAAATCAAGCCGATCCTTTGGCGACGCGCTGTCAGATGGCATCGGCACCCTCCCCCCTGCAACGTGACGCACGCAACCCGCAAACCGGAAGAACACATATGCGCTGGCAGGGTCGATCAAGGTCGGACCTGACTGCTCCGCGCGATCGGACATCAGTCTTGCAGATTGCGTTATACTAATGTTACAGCCACAAAGCCAAGCGCGAATACGCAGCGCAAACCGCCCGGCCATCCGGACACCACGACGATAAGGAGACAGGGAATGGCCCATCGGATTCAGCACGACTTTTCCGACCGAGCTGCGGTCGTGACAGGCGGCGCGCAGGGCATCGGCCTTGCCGTCGTGAAGCGTCTTCTGGGTGGGGGTGCGCGGGTCGCGATCTGGGATGTCGACGCGGCCGAGATGCAGCGCGCCTCGGACGCCCTCGACGCGGGGGGCCGACTGGTGACGCAGGTCTGCGACCAGTCCGACTGGGATGCCGTGCAACGCGCCGCCGCTGCGACCGAGGCGGCCTTCGGGCGCATCGACATTCTGGTGAACAATGCGGGCATCGCAGGGCCCGCAGCCCCCCTCGCCACCTATGACCTCGCGGCCTGGCGGCAGATCATCGACATCGACCTGACCGGCGTCTTTCACTGCTGCCGCGCCGTGGTGCCGGGCATGATCGCCCGCAACTTCGGCCGGATCGCGAATGTAAGCTCGGTCGCGGGCAAGGAGGGCAATCCCAACGCGGCCGCCTATTCGGCTGCCAAGGCGGGTGTCCTTGCGCTGACGAAATCGCTGGGCAAGGAACTGGCCGGGCATGACATTTCTGTTAATGCGCTGACGCCCTCGCCCGCGAAGACGCGCATCCTCGAGCAACTGACGCCCGAGCAGGTTGCGTACATGCTTGGAAAGGTGCCCCGCGGGCGTTTCGTCGCGGTGGAAGAAGCCGCCGCGATGATCGCGTTCATGGTGAGCGACGAGAACAGCTTCACAACCGGGGCGACCTTCGATCTTTCCGGCGGTCGGACGACGTATTGAGGAAGGCCCGGCTTCGGTGCTTGGCCGGGTGATCCTGAAGGGGCCGCTGCCGACTGTAACGATGCCGGTCCGCCGGAAGAAAACCGGGATCAGACTGACACACTAATATAACAGCGTGGACAGCACGCGCGTTTTCCGTCTAGCTTCCCCGCAACGTGCGGTCCCTTCGGGAGGAGGAAATTATGGGCGACAACAGCTTTCCGAAGCTTCACAACGCGATGTGGCCAGGTCTGGTGGGCAAGGGCAGCGACTCCGAGCCGCCCATCGACCTCGACACGATGATCGCGCTCACGGTGGGCGCCGAAGTCGACGGCGTGCGGTTCGACGGGATCGACATCTTCCACGCGGCACCACACACCAACATCGACTTCACTGAAGACGAGGTGAAGCAGCTGGCCGACAAGGTCGCAGCCCACGGGTTAGTCATAGGTTCGATCGTGGCGCCGGTCTGGCCGCCCGTCGGCGGCGGCTCGGCGATGGGGTCTGACGAGGACCGGGCACGGTTCGTGGCCAACGTCCGCAAGTCCTGCGAACTCGGCAAGCGATTGCGCGATCTGGGCGTGCGCCCCTACGGCGTGATCCGCATCGATTCGGCGGCAAGCCCGTCGGACTGGGCCGCCGACCCGGCAGGCAACACCAGGCGCATCGCCCAGACCTGGCGCGAGGCCTGCGACGTGGCAAGCGGCTACGGCGAGCGGCTGGCGGCAGAGGGCGAGATATGCTGGGGCGGGATGCATTCCTGGCAGGCCGTGATCGACACAATGGAGGCGACCGACCGCCCCGGCGTGATCGGCTTTCAGGCGGACATGGCCCATACGCTGCTTTACACGATGGGCTACAACGCGCCCGAGGCGGCGCTGCTGCCCGAAGGCTTCGACTGGCAGGACCAGGGCGTCCTCGACGCAGCGCTCGGCAAGATGACCGACGCGCTGCGGCCCTGGACGATAGATTTCCACGTCGCGCAGAACGATGGCACGGTCAAGGGCATGGGCTATCACGACAAGACCGGCCGGCATTGCATGGTGACCGACCCGAACGGTCGGCTCGACATCACGCGGCATGCAGGCATGTGGCTGCGTGGCGGGGATGGAAAGCCGACCCGCGCCTTCCAGCACATCTGCTGGGACGGCTGCATGTTCCCCAACGAGGTCATGTTGCAGCAGCAGACCTGGAACGATGTCCTCGGTGCGATGGTGAAGGTGCGCGACGCGCATGGCTGGGTGGCCTGAGATGACGCAAAAGACACTCAACATCGGGATGGTGGGCTACGGCTTCATGGGCCGCACGCATTCGAACGCCTTTTCCCAGGCTCCGCATTTCTTCGATCTCGGCTACCGTCCGGTCTTGAAGACGCTCTGCGCCCGCAATGCCGAGAAGGCCGAGGCCTTCGCCCGACAGTGGGGGTATCAGGACAGCGTGACCGACTGGCGCGCGCTGGTCGACGATCCCTCCATCGACCTGATCGACATCGCCAGCCCCAATGACACGCATATGGAGATTGCCATCGCCGCCGCCGAGGCGGGCAAGATGGTGATGTGCGAGAAGCCCCTTGGCCGTACGGCTGCGGAATCGCGGGCAATGGTGGCCGCGGTCGAGAAGGCCGGTGTGGCCAACATGGTGTGGTACAACTACCGGCGCGTGCCTGCTGTCACCCTTGCAAAGCAGCTGATCGACGAGGGGCGGCTAGGCAAGATCTTTCACTACCGCGCCAAGTTCCTGCAGGACTGGACCATTTCGGCCGACCTGCCGCAGGGCGGGCAGGGCCTTTGGCGGCTTGATGCCGACGTCGCCGGATCGGGCGTGACGGGCGATCTGCTGGCGCATTGCATCGACACAGCGATGTGGCTGAACGGTGGCATCTCGACCGTCTCGGGCGTGACCGAAACCTTCATCAAAGAGCGTCTCCACACGCTGACCGGCAAGACCGAGGCGGTCAGCATCGACGATGCGAGCCTGTTTCTTGCGCGCTTCGACAACGGATCGCTCGCCAATTTCGAGGCGACGCGCTATGCGCGTGGTCACAAGGCGCTGTACACGCTTGAAATCAACGGCGAACACGCGTCGATCGCGTGGGACCTGCACGACCTGCACCGTCTGCAATACTTCGATCACCGAGACGAGGGCCGCACGCGCGGCTGGAGGTCGGTGCACATCACCGACGGCGACCATCCTTACATGGCCCATTGGTGGGTGCCCGGTCTGCAGATCGGTTACGAACACACCTTCATCCACCAGGCCGCCGATTTCATCGCAGGGTTGACCAGCGGCGAGGCGGCCGCCCCGACGTTCCGCGACGCTCTCGCGACCGATCTCGTGACCGACGCCGTCCTGCGGTCGGCGCGCAGCGGCCAGTGGGAGAATGCCAAGGGATGACCGTGGCTTGCACGGTGACTACGCAGCCCGCCCGGCGTTCGGGCTGCTTGCAAAGTGGACACAGACCGCTAGGCTGACGCGACGTAACGGACAGGCCCTTGGGGCGACAGGATTGTGGAATGACGCAGACGGACAAAACGGCGCTCAGGCTGACAGGGGTGTCGAAATCCTATGGATCGGTGCGCGCGCTCGACAACCTTTCGTTCGATGTACCCGAGGGCAGTTTCTTCGTTCTGTTCGGGCCGAGTGCTGCCGGAAAGACGACGACCCTGCGGACCATTGCGGGCCTCGTCCCGCCCGATCAGGGCCAGGTCGAGATCTTCGGGCAGGACGTGACAGAGGCCCCGATCGCCGGGCGCGGCGTGTCGATGGTGTTCCAGTCCTTTGCACTTTATCCGCACCTGACGGTGCATGACAATTTCGCCTACCCTCTTCGCGAGGCGAAGGTGGACCGCGACGAAATCGAGCGGCGGGTCAAGGAAACCGCCGCCATGCTGAAGCTCTCGCACCGGCTGGAGCGCAAGCCCAACACGCTGTCGGGCGGCGAGCAGCAGCGCGTGGCGCTGGGTCGGTCGCTGATCCGTCGGCCGAAGGTTCTGCTGCTGGACGAGCCGCTGACCAACCTCGACGCCAAGCTCCGCCACGACATGCGGGCCGAACTGAAGCGCCTGCACCGCCAGCTCGGCATGACAATCGTTTACGCAACGCCCGACGAACTCGAAGCCTTGTCGATGGGCGAAGAGATCGCGGTGATGCGCGATGGCGCCGTCGTGCAGCGCGGCACGCCGGACGAACTCTACGAGCAGCCGAACGACACCTATGTGGCGGGCAAGATCGGCTCGCCCCACATGAACATCATCAAGGCAACAATCAGCGCCGACATGGCGACGTTCGAGACCCCGCTCGGCAAGCTGAACACGGGCCGCAAGGTGAAGACCGGCACAGCAGGAGAAGCCGCATTGCTGGGCATCCGCCCGAGCGACCTGAAGATTGCGGCCAAGGGCGAGCATGCCATTTCCTCCACCATCCATCTGATCGAGCCCCTCGGCGATGTCACCGTAGTGTCGGTCGATGCCGGCGGCGAAACGCTTCGCATGGTGTTGCCCGAAGCGAGCGCCACCTCGATGAAACCCGGCGATGCCTTGTCCGTCGCCATTGATACAGCCAAGATCCACATCTTCCGTGCCGCAAGCGGCCAGGCGATGACCTGACGCACGGCCTGAAGCAATCCGGTTAACCATGGGAGGAAACCTGACATGACCGAGATGACGAAACTGAAAGCACTGGCGACGGCCGCAAGCTTAGCTGTGCTTACGATGGTCGGCGGCGCGACCTACGCGTATGCCGAAGACGTGACGCTGACGATGGCGGTGCCTGATTGGCCGCCAACCCGCATCATGAAGAAGATGTTCGACGAGCAGTACAAGTCGAAGTCCGGCAACAAGGTCACGCTCGACGTCGACTTTATTCCGTGGCCTGACTTTTATACTCGCGTCAACGCTTCGCTGACATCGGGCGAACAGAAATATAACTTCGCCGTGTCGGACTCGCAGTGGCTTGGCGCCTTCGTCGAAGGCGGCTACTTCCGCAAGGTGAACGACCTGATCGACGCCGATCCGG
>JANPJD010000035.1:0-20936 GCA_031425325.1 Rhodobacterales bacterium
CGAGGATGCCCGACAACTCGCCCGCGAGGGCCGGCAGGTCGCCCTCCTCCACCCGGATGCGGGCCAGTTTCGCGACCTTTCGCGCCGTGTCGATATCGATCGCCATGCACCCTCTCCGCCTTCGTCGGCCCCGTTTACCGAGGCGCAGGCAGCGCCGCAAGACGGATGGCCCGCCGCACGGGGGCCGCACCGGCTTAGCAGCGGGGCGCGCGGCAGGGGCGCACAGGCCGATCCGCCGACCGCGCCCGACTCGCACCGCCCGGCACCGGCAATCAGCGCCCGGGCCTGTCCCGCCAGCTTGCCGACACCCCTTGCCTGCGCGCCCGACTTTCCGTTCTCTGGCCCCCATGAGCGCCCCCACCCCCAATCCTGCCCGCATCCCCGAGGTCGACATCGCGCGGACCGTCGCCCTTGGCGGGATGGTGCTCTTTCATTTCGTCTACGACCTCGAATTGTTCGGCCACCTGCCGCCCGGCACGACCGCCCTGCCCGGCGGCTGGGCCTGGTTCGCCCGCCTTGTCGCGGGCAGCTTCCTGTTCCTCGCGGGGGCAAGCCTTGTGCTCGGCCACGGTCAGGGCATCCGCTGGCCCGCCTTCCTGCGCCGCCTTGCGGTTCTGGGTGGCGCGGCGGCACTGGTCAGCCTCGGGACCTGGTTCGCGGTGCCGCAGGCCTGGGTGTTCTTCGGCATCCTGCACGCGATTGCGGCCTTCAGCGTGATCGGCCTCGCAGCACTGCGCCTGCCCGCCTGGGCCACGGCGGCCCTCGCGGCGGCCATCCTCGTCGCAGGCCCGCATCTGCGCCACCCGGCCTTCGACACGCCCTGGCTCTGGTGGACGGGGCTGTCCACCCTCCGCCCCGTCTCGATCGACTTCGAGCCGCTCTTTCCCTGGCTCGCGCCCTTCCTCTTCGGCATGGCGGTGGCTCGGGCCGGGGTCCGCGCAGGTCTTGCCGCGCGCGCGGCCCGCCCGCCCTCGGCGCTCGCCCGCCGCCTCGCCTGGCCGGGACGGTACAGCTTGGCGATCTACCTCATCCACCAGCCCGTGCTGATCGGCCTCGTCTGGCTCGGCACCGCGCTTCTGGCCTGACCCCCCGGCTTCGTTTCGGCGGAAATACCCCGGGGGGCGCGGGGGGCTGGCCCCCGCTCCTACCCCGCCGCAGACGCCTCGCGGTGGCGCACATAGACCCCGATCATCCAGCCCAGCATCGCGCCGTTCAGCACATGCCACAAAAAGTGCGTCCCGACCGGCACAACCCCGCAAAGCGGCCCGTCCAGCGTGCGGAACGCCAGCGACAGCACCAGAACCCCCGCGCCGATCGCAAGCCTGCGCGCGGTGAGAGGTGCGCGGTTCCGCAAGAGCCAGGCATAGGCAAGGATCAGCACGGGCACCGGCGCATAGCCCGCCGATGACCCCAGGCCCGGCACCATTGCCCATAGTGGCACCGTTGCCGCCGCATAGGGCAGGAACGCCAGCGTCGCGACCCCCGACTGCCAGCCGCGCAGGCCCAGCATGTCGCGGCTGGCGGCAAAGACGTAAAGCAGGATGAACCCCAGGATCGGCGTCACGTCCAGAAGGCCGGTCAGCCGGTTCGCATGGGTGTGGAACAGGTACGACCCCACCCCGATCGCCACCAGCACCAGCGTCAAGGCGCGCGCCAGCGGCCAGCCCGCTGCACGCCTCCAGACCAGCGCCGCCGCGATCAGGAAGGCCGCGTTCGTGACGGCGTTGACCGGCTCGGCCCAATAGCCCGGCCCCAGCCGCTCGCAATAGCCGTCCACCTCTGCCAGCCAGTCCATTTCCTTCTCCGTCGCCGCCGCTAGAACCGATCTAGGCACGCGACGGAGACACGACCATGAAAATCACCTGGCTCGGCCATTCCGGCTTCCGCATCGAGATCGAGGGGGCAGTCCTGCTCGTCGACCCCTGGCTCGACGGCAACCCCATGTTCCCCGAAGACCGCCGCGCCGAGGCGACTGCGGGGGCCACGCATGTGCTCTTGACGCATGGCCACGGCGATCATGCGGGCAGCGCGCTTTCCATCGCGCGCGACGCGGGCATTCCGCTCGTGGGGATCGCCGACATCATCGGCTTCTGGACAACGCATACTGACGTGAAAGGCATCGGCTTCAACAAGGGCGGCACGGTCGATCTGGGCGGCGCAAAGGTCACGATGGTCAACGCGAGCCACTCCTCCTCGCTCGAAGGCACCGAGGGGCCCGTCTATGCGGGGGCGGCGTCGGGCTACATGATCGCGGGCGAGGGCCACACGATCTACGTCTCGGGCGACACCGACGTGATGGCCGACATGGCCTGGATGGCGGAGCTGCACGCCCCCGACATCGGCATCCTCTCGGCGGGCGGGCATTACACGATGGACATGGCACGCGCGGCCTGGGCGGCGCGGAAGTATTTCAACTTCACCACCGTGATCCCGTGCCATTACCGCACCTTCCCGATCCTCGAGCAGACCGCCGAGGCGCTGCGGCGCGGCCTGCCACCCGGCATCACGGTGATCGAGCCCGAGGTGCTGGAGCCGATCGTGCTCTAGGCGCTCAGCGCCGTGCGGCAAAGAAGGCGCGCAACAGCGCCTCGGCCTCGGCGCCGGCGATCCCGTCATAGACCTCGGGCACATGATGGCACTGCGGATGGGCAAAGACGCGCGCGCCCTGCGCGACACCCCCCGACTTCGGGTCCGCTGCCCCATAGTACAGCCGCGCGATGCGCGCCGCCGCGATGGCGCCCGCGCACATCGCGCAGGGTTCCAGCGTGACATAGAGGTCATGCCTCTCCAGCCGCTCGGACCCCGACGCAGCACAGGCGGCCCGGATCGCCAGCACCTCGGCATGGGCGGTCGGATCGCACGTCTCCCGCGTCCGGTTGCCAGCGCGTGCGACGATCCGCCCGCCCGAGACGACCACAGCACCCACCGGCACCTCGCCGCGCGCGCCCGCTGCCCGCGCCTCGTCGAGCGCTGCCGCCATGAATGTGCGAAACCCCGCCATGCCCCCTCATGCCCCGCGCCACGCCCCAAGGACAAGCGCCGCCTTGCCCCTTCACCCTGGCTCAAATATCCTCCCGGGGTCCGGGGGTGAAAAACCCCCGGCGCTCGGCGGCAGACCGTCCGTCCCGAAGGAAGCGCCATGCCCGCCCCCAAAACCCCTGCCACCCCTGCCGCAACCGAGGCCCCGCCCGAGGGCGAGCGCATCGCCAAGGTGCTGTCGCGCGCAGGCATCGCCTCGCGCCGCGAGGCCGAGCGGATGATCGCGCTCGGACAGGTCACGGTCAACGGGCGCGTCATCGACAGCCCCGCACTCAACGTGCGGCCCACGGACCGGATCACCGTTGCGGGCCAGCCAGTCGCCGCCCCCGAAGAAGCGCGACTCTGGCTCTACTACAAGCCCGAGGGCCTTGTGACCTCGACCGCCGACGAGAACGGCCGCGAGACGGTATTCGACCACCTGCCTGCCGACCTGCCGCGGGTGATGACGGTGGGGCGGCTCGACCTCAATTCCGAGGGGCTGCTGCTCCTGACCAACGACGGCGAGTTGAAGCGACGGCTTGAACTCCCCTCGACAGGCTGGCTGCGGAAGTACCGCGTGCGGGTCAAGGGCAACCCGACCGATCCCGACCTCGAGCCATTGCGGGCCGGCATCACGGTCGAGGGCGAGCGGTTCCAGCCGATGACCGTCAGCCTTGACCGGGTGCAGGGGGCCAATGCCTGGCTGACGGTCGGCCTGCGCGAGGGCAAGAACCGCGAGATCCGCCGCGCCATGACGGCGATCGGGCTGACGGTGAACCGCCTGATCCGTCTCAGTTACGGCCCGTTCCGCCTGAACGACATGGAGCCGGGTCAGGTCGAAGAGGTGAAGGCCCGCGTCCTGCGCGACCAGCTTGGCCTCGCCGCCGTCGCCGACGATACCGGCACTGCCGCCGCGAAGCCCCGCGTCGTCCGCAAGAGGGCCGCGCCCGAGCGCGCTACTGATGCCCCCGCGGGTCGCGGGGCGGGCAAGGCCCCGGTTACGCGGCCTGACCGGCCCTCGCGGTCCGGGGCCACCGAACTTTCCGCCACCGGCGCGGCCCGCAAGGCCGGAAAGCCACCCCACAGGGTCGCCTCCGCCGGACGGGACGGCGACGAAGGCCGCGTCCGTCCGGCATCTGCGCGGTCCTCGCAGGACCCCGCGCGCAGGACCGACCTGCCAGGCAAGCGCACGACCGCCGACCGAGGCCCGCGTGACGCCGCGCCGGGCCGCACCGATCAGGCACCGCCGCGCAAGGCCCTGCCGGAAGGTGCGGCAGGCACCCGTCGCGGACCCGGCGGCGCGCGCCAGGCCCAGGCAAAGGCGGGACCGGCCCCCGCAAGCGCCGCGCCTGCCAAGACCGCTGCAAGGACCGGGCGGCCCGCCGCCAAGCCCGCCGCCCCGGGCAAGGGCGCTGCCCCGACGGCGCGCGGCGCTGGCGCAGGCACCGGGAAGCCACCGACACGCCGGACCGATACCGGCCCACGGCCCGCGCCGAAGGGCAAGCCCCCCAGCCGCCCGAAGGGCTGATGCTGTTGCCGCGGTCAGCCGCACCCGCGCAATAGCCCGCAACCACCGTCTTTGCCGCCGTGGTGTCTGGCAAGCCTGTCGCGCATCGCCTATAGTCACCCGAAGATTTGGAAACGATGCGACAGGCAGGGGCGGATTGATGACGGGTTCCAGCCTCCAGAAGGTGAGCTTCGTTCTGTTGCTCGCCCTCATTCTCTATGTCGGCGGGTCGGGGGGCGTGTGATGGCGCAGCGCTTCGGCGGACGCTTCAGCCCACCCGGCAACCGGTCGTCCGAAGAGGACGGCCCCTCGGGCCTTGCGCCCACCACGGGCGGCTTCAAGGGCAAGCGCCCCGGCCGGGCGGGCGGGCGGGTGAACCTTCTGTTCTTCGCGCCCTTCGTCTTTGCCTTTCAGGCCTTCGGCGGCGATCCGGCCGACCTTGCGTTCAACCTGACTGCCTTCGGCCTGCTGATCGCGTCGGCGTTTCTGACGCGCGAGGGCGTGCTTGCCCACGACGCCTATGACGCGCGCCGGGTGGCCCGCCGACCTGCCTTTCCGCGCAAGATCGTCGCCTCGGTCGTGACGGGCGCCGCCCTGTTCGTCGGCGGTCTTGCGGGCGATCCGTCCTTCGTCAACTCGACGATCTTCGCGGTGGCGGGGTTCTTGCTGCATTTCTTCGCGTTCGGCCCCGATCCGATGCGCGACAAGGGGACCGAGGGGCTTGACCGCTTTCAGACCGATCGCGTGGCGCGCGCGGTTGACGAGGCCGAGGGGTATCTCGCGGGCATGAAGGACGCGATCCTGCGGACGGGCGACCGCGCGCTCGAGGGCCGGGTCGAGCGCTTCGCCGCCACGGCCCGCGCGCTTTTTCGCGCGGTCGAGGCCGACCCGCGCGACCTGACGGCGGCGCGCAAGGACATCGGCGTTTTCTTGATGGGTACGCGCGACGCGACGGTGAAGTTCGCCGACCTGTACGCAGAGAATCGCAGTGCCCGCGCCCGGACGGATTACGAGCAGCTCCTGACCGACCTCGAGCGGCATTTCCGCACCCGGATCGACGCGCTGCAATCTAACGACCACGCCGATCTCGACATCGAGATCGAGGTACTGCGCGAGCGTCTGGCCCTCGAGGGTCCGCGCCGCACCCCCGATCCGCTGTTCGACGCAAGCCGGGTGGCCGAGCCATCCCCCCGAACCAACAAGGGAGACTGATCCATGTCCGACGCCCCCCGCAGCGATGTGCGTGCCGCAGCCGAGACGACCCTCGCCGAGGCCGAACGTGTGACGGCCGTGCTCTTGCCCGAGGCCAGCGCCGAGGTCGTGACGCTCGAGGCGGCCCCCGCCCCCAAGGCCGAGGAGATCCGCGCGCGGATGGCCGAGCTTGACCTGAAGAACACGCAGTCGATCATCTCGTTCGGCTCGGCCGCGCAGGCCGAGTTGCAGGTCATCAGCCAGTCGATGCTGGCCGACGTTCGCAACAAGGACGTAGGTCCGGCAGGCGACGCCCTGCGCTCGATGGTCAGCACGCTGCGCGGCTTCTCGTCCGAAGAGCTTGACGTGCGGCGCGAGAAAAGCTGGTGGGAATGGCTGACCGGCCAGGCCGCCCCCTTCGCCGAGTTCGTGGCAAAGTTTGAACAGGTGCAGGGCCAGATCGACAAGGTCACGGGCGAGTTGCTGACCCACGAGCACAAGCTGCTGAAAGACATCAAGTCGCTCGACCTGCTCTATACCAAGACGCTCGCCTTCTATGACGAGCTGGCGCTTTACATCGCCGCCGGAGAGGCCAAGCTGGCCGAGATCGACGCGACCGAGATCCCTGCCCGCGCCGCCGCCGTCGAGGCTGCCCCCGAGTCCGACAAGGTGATGCGGGCGCAGGAGTTGCGTGACCTGCGCGCCGCGCGCGACGACCTTGAGCGGCGGGTGCATGACCTGCGGCTGACGCGCCAGGTCACGATGCAGTCGCTGCCCTCGATCCGCCTCGTGCAAGAGAACGACAAGAGCCTTGTGACCAAGATTAACTCGACCCTCGTGAACACCGTGCCCCTGTGGGAGACGCAGTTGGCGCAGGCGGTCACGATCCAGCGGTCGCGCGAGGCGGCCGAGGCGGTCAAGGAAGCCAATGACCTGACGAACGAGCTTCTGACCTCGAACGCCGACAACCTGCGCGAATCCAACCGCATCGTGCGCGAGGAGATGGAGCGGGGCGTGTTCGACATCGAGGCCGTGAAGCACGCGAACGCGACGCTGATCGCCACGATCGAGGACAGCCTGCAGATCGCCGACGAGGGGCGTGCAAAGCGCGCGTCCGCCGAGGCGGACCTCGTGAAGCTCGAGGCCGAGTTGCGCGACACGCTGGCCTCGGCCCGCTCGCGCAGGCCGGCGGCCGTCGATCCCGCCGCCGCCCCTGCCCGCTGACGAAAGGCGCCCCATCCCGTGAGGCCCGTTTTTCGCCTGCGCCCGGTCCGGCTTGCCGTGTTCCTGGTACTCGCGGGCCTCACGGCCTGCGCGCCGCTTACGCCCGAGGTGCCGGCACCCGCCGCCGTGCCCGCGCCACCGCCCGAGCCCGCGCCAACGCCGCCCTCGGCGGCGAGCGAGTCGGCGCGGCAGTACTATGGGCGCGTGCAGGCGGACCTGCTGGCCCGCGGGCTGATGCGGACCGACGGCGGCAGCCGCGACGCGCCCTTCACGGACCGGATGCTGGCCGACAACTTCATCCGCGTGGCACTTTACGACGAATACAGCCGACAGGGGGAAGGCCCGCTGGTGGCCGAAGAGACAAAGAGCCGCCTGCGTCGATGGGATCAGCCGGTGCGTGTGGCGCTTCGCTTCGGCGACTCGGTCCCGCCCGAGCGGCAGGCGATCGACCGGGCGCGGATCGGGTCTTTCCTCGGGCGGCTTCAGGCGATCAGCGGCCACCCGATCCGACTGTCGGACCAGCAGCCGAACTTCTTTCTGTACATTGTGAACGAGGATGAACGCCGCGCCCTGGGTCCGGTGATCCGCGCGACGCTGCCCGGCCTTGGCGCAGGCGAGGTGGCGGGCATCACCGAGATGCCGCGCTCGACCTACTGCCTTGTCTACGCGCTGTCGACGGGCGGGGGCAGCACCTATTCCCGGGCCTTCGCCGTGATCCGGGCCGAGCATCCCGACCTCATGCGCCTGTCGTGCCTGCATGAGGAGATCACGCAAGGCCTCGGCCTCGCCAATGACAGCCCCGAGGCGCGCCCCTCGATCTTCAACGACGACGAGGAGTTCGCGCTGCTGACGCCGATGGACGAGCTGATGCTGACGATGCTCTACGATCCCCGCCTGCGCCCCGGCATGACCGAAGACGAAGCCCGCCCGGTGGTAAAGGACCTTGCGAGCGCGCTGGTAGGCGGGGGAAGCTGAGCCCCCGCCCCGTACTTACGACCGGATGAAGTCCAACACATCGGCGTTGAACTGGTCCGCCTGAAGCTGCGCCAGCCCGTGGGAGCCACCCGGATAGACCTTGAGTGTCGCCTTCGGCGCAAGGAGCGCGCTGCGTTCCGCCGTCAGCGCCAGCGGCACGATCTGGTCATCCTCGCCGTGGACGATCAGCGCGGGCCGGTCGATCCGGCGAAGATCCTCGGTGTAGTCGACCTCGGAAAACTCGCGGATGCAGTCGTACTGCCCCTTGATGCCGCCCATCATGCCCTGCAGCCAGAAAGCCTCTTGCAAGCCTTCGTTGGCCGTCACGCCGGGGCGGTTGAAGCCGTAGAAGGGCACGGTCAACTCGCGATAGAACTGCGACCGGTTGCCGGCCGTGCCTTGGCGGATGCCGTCGAACACCTCGATCGGCACGCCGTCGGGATTCGCGTCGGTCCGCAGCAGCTGCGGCGGCACGGCCCCCACGAGCACCACCTTGGCAACCCGTACCGTCCCATGGCGGCCAATATAGTGGGCAACCTCGCCGCCGCCTGTCGAATGGCCGACCATCACCATGTCGCGCAGGTCGAGCGCCTCGACCAGTTCGGCAAGATCGTCGGCATACTGGTCCATCGTGTTCCCGTCCCAAGGCTGCGACGACCGGCCGTGCCCGCGCCGGTCATGCGCTATGACGCGAAAGCCGTGCAGTCCGAAGAACAGCATCTGCGCGTCCCAGGCATCCGCCGACAGCGGCCAGCCGTGCGAGAACAGGATGGGCTGGCCCGTCCCCCAATCCTTGTAGAAGATGACCGTGCCGTCTTGGGTTGCGATCGTAGGCATGGGAAAGCTCCTTCCGGCTTGCAGGTTGCGGCGGGCAGTCGGGCTTCGGGTCATGTGACCGCCCTCGCGTAACAATCGCATGATGGCCTGAAAGACCCCAATCCTTTTCGGCGGCCCCGTGCAAAGCCCGCCCAAAGCGCGCAAAACCTGGGCGACATCCCCCAGGTTGGCCTGTATGATCCGCGCAACCAGCCGGGCATGGGAAGGCACTGCAAATGATCTTCGATTTCCTCAAGGGCGAGTTCGTCGACGTCATCGAATGGACCGACGACACGCGCGACACGATGGTGTGGCGGTTCGAGCGACGCGGCAATGCGATCAAGTATGGCGCCAAGTTGACGGTGCGCGAGGGGCAGGCGGCGGTCTTTGTCCATGAGGGGCAACTGGCCGACACGTTCGGGCCGGGCCTCTACATGCTCGAGACGAACAACCTGCCCATCCTGACCACGCTCCAGCACTGGGACCACGGCTTCAACTCGCCCTTCAAGTCCGAGATCTACTTCATCAGCACGACCCGCTTCAACGACCACAAGTGGGGCACAAAGAACCCGATCATGCTGCGCGACCCCGAGTTCGGACCGCTGCGGCTGCGCGCCTTCGGCACCTACTCGATGCGCGTGGGCGACCCTGCGCGCTTCATGACCGAGATCGTGGGCACGGATGGCGAGTTCACCGCCGACGAGATCAGCTTCCAGATCCGCAACGTGATCCTGCAGGAGGTCAGCCGCGTGCTCGCCTCGTCGGGCATCCCGGTGCTCGACATGGCGGCGAACACCGCCGACCTCGGCAAGCTGGTGACGACCGCCATCGCGCCCCAGATCGCCGAATACGGGCTGGTTCTGCCCGAGTTCTACATCGAGAACATCTCGCTTCCCGAAGAGGTCGAGAAGGTGCTCGACAAGCGCACCTCGACCGGCATCGCGGGCGACCTTGGCAAATACACCGAGTTCTCGGCCGCCGAAAGCCTGACGACCCCCGGCTCGGGTGCCGGGGCAGCGATCCAGGCGGGCCTTGGTGCGGCGATCGGCATGGGCATGGCGCAGCGCGGACCCTGGGGTGCGGTGCCGGGCCATGCGGCGTCTGGCCCGGCGGCCCCGCCGCCGCCACCCGCCCCGCCCGCCGAGCGCCAATGGCACATCGCGGCCAATGGGGCCACGCAAGGTCCGTTCCCCCAAAGCCAGCTCGCCGAGATGGCCCGCAGCGGCACGCTGACCGCCGCAAGCCTTGTGTGGACCGCCGGGCAGGACGGCTGGAAGCCCGTCGCCGACACTTCGCTTGCCGACCTTTTGGCCCAGACGCCGCCGCCGCTGCCGCCCGGGGCCTGACCCTTGGCGATCACCGACCGGACCCACTTCCCCTGCGAAAGCTGCGGGTCGGACCTGCGCTTCGCGCCGGGCCAGACACGGATGGTCTGCCCCTATTGCGGCCACCAGCAGGACATCCCGCGGGCCAGCGCGCCGACGCGAACGCTGGCGCTGGCCGAACACAACCTCGCCTCCGCCCTGCACGACGACCTGCCCGCCGCCGACATGGAGGAAGTCCGCGCGGCAAGTTGCCCCTCCTGCGGTGCGGTGATCGAGTTCGACGGCGCGACCCACGCCAAGACTTGCCCGTTCTGCGCCACCCCCGTGGTGGTCGATACGGGCAGTCGCCGCCTGATAAAGCCGCAGGCCCTGATCCCGTTCGTGCTGACCGAAACCGAGGCGCGCGAGGCGATGGTGCGCTGGCTGGGGCAGCTGTGGTTCGCGCCGAATGGTCTGGTGGAATACACCCGGCGGGGCCGTGCCATGAGCGGCATGTACGTGCCCTACTGGACCTTCGACGCCGACACTGCCAGCCGATACCGGGGCCAGCGGGGCATCCACTACTACGAGACGCGGACCGTCACCGTGAACGTCAACGGACGCGCCGAGCGCCGCCAGCAGCAGGTCCGAAAGACGCGCTGGTCGCCCGCCGCGGGATCGGTTGCGCGGCGCTTCGACGATTTGGCGGTGCTCGCCTCGACAAGCCTGCCGCAGCCCTTCGGAGATGCGCTCGACCCTTGGGACCTGACGGCGCTCGTGCCCTACGAGCCGGGCTATCTCGCGGGCTTCAGGGCCGAGGGCTATACCGTGCCGCTGGCCGACGGCCACGCGACGGCGCGCGCAAGGATGGACGCCGTGATCCGCAACGACGTCGCCCGCGACATCGGCGGCGACGAGCAGCGCATCGAGGCCGTCGACACCCGCTTCAGCGCCGAGACCTTCAAGCATGTCCTGCTGCCGATCTGGTCGGCGGCCTACAAGTACAACGGGCGGAGCTTTCGTTTCCTCGTCAACGGCCAGACCGGCGAGGTGCAGGGCGAGCGGCCCTGGTCTGCCTGGAAGATCGCCTTCGCGATCCTGCTTGCGCTGCTCGTAATCGGCGCCGTGGCGCTGGTGCAGCAGGGCGTTGATCCTGCGGGCAGTCTGCCCGACTGGCTGGGCGACTAAAGGGCAGGCAGGTCGGGTGTGGACTGTGCCTTGAGGAAGGTCAGCCGGACCATCGTCCCCCGCTCCGACGCGAGTTGGACAACCTCTGCGTCCATCTGCATCGCCAACGCCCGGATGATGCTGGAGCCCAGACCGGCTTTCGACACTTTGGGAGAGACCGCCATCCCGACCCCATCATCGCTGACTTCAAGCGTCCAGCCGTCGGGAGTCATCCGGAACCGAACCTCGATGCGGCCCCCCCGATCGTCTGGAAACCCGTGCTTGAGCGAGTTGATGACCAACTCGGTCACCACAAGTCCGAGATTGAGCGAAAGCGAGGCGGGAACGACGCTGTCGTCGACATCCACGTTGATCCGCAGGCGATCATGATCCTTGATCATGGATGCACCGACGCTCCGACAAAGATTGGTCAGGTAAGTCCGCAGGTCCACTTCCTCGTCCGGGGTGATCGACAGCATCTGTTGCATCGTGGCGATCGACATGACGCGGCTGTGCGTGTCGACGATCGAGGATCGGGCTTCGTCGGATTTCACGAGCCGGGCATTCTGCATCAGCACACTCGCGATGATCTGCAGACTGTTGGCGACCCGGTGCTGCAGTTCCTGCAAAAGCACCGCCTTTTCGCGGATCAGCTTGTCCCGCTGGACGTCGCGAGCCCTCTCGTCGGTCACGTCATGCACCGACAAAAGGACCAGCACCCTCGTGTCGACGGCAGTCTCCAGCCGTCGTGCGTTCACAAGCACGGTGCGGGGCGACTTGCCCGGACGGTGCAAGGTCATCTCGTAGTCGTCCACCTCGACGGTGCCGGTCGCGGTCGCAATCAGGAGGGCCGTCAACTGCGGCACGTCCCACTCGCCGGAACCGAGCGACTCAAGACTGACATCGGTCGGCCGTTCGATCTGGAAGTCGTCGCAGAAGCTTCGGCTCGCCGCGAGGATCATCAGATCGGCGGTCAGCAGCAGAAGCGGCGTGTCCGATGCGTCGATGACGGAATGTGCAAGGCCAAGCGAAATGTTCTGGATGAACGGAGCTACGTTTGACATGCGTGGTCCTTGTCGATCAACGTCTCGCATGCACAGACCACGACGGGCAGATGTCAAGCGCGACCGCCCGCGAAAGCGCGATCTGCACACGACCGTACACTCGATTGCCATTCTGCACAGCAGCATTCGTCACCGCTCCGCTAGCCCTGCCTTGCTGCTTGACCCTGCCTTCGTTTGCCCCTAAACGACCGCATGGATTTCGGGGGTGCCCTGCGGCGGTGCCCCTTCTCTTTTACGGCGAAGGATCACGACCATGTCTCGCGTCTGCGAACTGAGCGGCAAGGGCCCGATGACCGGCAACAAGGTCAGCCATGCCAACAACAAGACCAAGCGGCGCTGGCTGCCCAACCTGAACGAGGTCTCGCTGATCTCGGACGTGTTGGGGCAGTCGTTCAAGCTGCGGATTTCGGCTGCTGCCCTGCGCTCGGTCGATCACCGGGGCGGCCTTGATGCGTTCCTCGCCAAGGCCAAGGACGACGAGCTTTCGGTCGACGCGCTGAAGATCAAGAAAGAGATTGCAAAGGCCCAGGCCGCCGCCTGATCCGACGCCGATCACATGAAAAAGGCCCCGCTGTCTGGCGGGGCCTTTTTCGTTGCAGCAAGGCCGAAGCCCGGGGCCGTTCAGCCCGCGCAATAAGCCTCGGCGGTCGAGCCGAAGTTGCGGTAGCGGTCCCAGAAGGCATCGTCCGCCGACTTGCTCGACATCCGCACGTCCTGCGCGCGGTCCGGGTCGGCAAAGAAGCGCGCCGCCTTGCGCTGGTCCCCGCCCTTCAGCGTCATGTCGGCGACCTGCTGGATGCAACTGCACACCGCGCGGGTCGCGCCGCGCCGGTCGGAATTCAGGCACGCCTTCTCCATCGGGCCGGCCATGGCGGCCGAGGCGAAGGGAAGCGTCAGCGCCGCGACGGTCACGGCGATCAGGGTGTGTCTCATGGTGCTCTGCCTCGGAATGACGCGGGTTTGCCCCGCATTTCTGTCACGCATCATGACGATTCGGTGTGGATTTTTCAATCCGTCGCGGACCGGCGGCGACGTTCCGCCGTGTTTCTCAACCCATGGGGTCGCCCTGCCCCGGCACGCCACCACCCCTTGCGCCAGCCGCCGCTTGACCCCTTACCCAAACCTGCTCATATGCCGAGCCTATGACCCAGCTTTCCCGCATCCGCAACTTCTCGATCGTGGCCCATATCGACCACGGAAAATCCACCCTGGCCGACCGGCTGATCCAGTCGACGGGCACGGTGGCCGACCGTGACATGAAGGCCCAGCTGCTCGACTCGATGGATATCGAGCGCGAGCGCGGCATCACCATCAAGGCCAACACCGTGCGCCTCGACTACGTCGCGAAGGACGGCCACGCCTATGTGCTGAACCTGATCGACACGCCCGGCCATGTCGACTTCGCCTATGAGGTCAGCCGCTCGATGCGCGCGGTCGAGGGCTCGCTTCTGGTGGTTGACGCCTCCCAGGGGGTCGAGGCGCAGACGCTCGCCAACGTCTACCAGGCGCTCGATGCGGGGCACGAGATCGTGCCGGTGCTGAACAAGATCGACCTGCCCGCGGCCGAACCCGACCGCATCCGCCAGCAGATCGAGGATGTGATCGGCCTCGACGCCTCGGACGCGGTGCTGATCTCGGCCAAGTCCGGCCTCGGCATCCCCGACGTGCTCGAGGCCATCGTGACCCGCCTGCCCGCGCCCAAGGGCGACCGCGACGCGCCGCTGAAGGCGATGCTGGTCGACTCGTGGTACGACGCCTATCTCGGCGTGGTCGTCATGGTCCGCATCATGGACGGCGTGCTGAAAAAGGGCGACCGGGTGCGGATGATGCAGACCGATGCCGTCTATGGCGTCGACCGCCTTGCCGTGCTGCGCCCCCAGATGGTCGAGATCGCGGAACTCGGGCCCGGCGAGATCGGCGTGCTGACCGCCAGCATCAAGCAGGTGCGCGACACCCGCGTCGGCGACACCATCACGCACGAGCGGCGCGGTGCCGCTCAGGCGCTACCCGGCTTCAAGCCCGCGCAGCCCGTGGTGTTCTGCGGCCTCTTTCCCGTCGACGCGAACGAGTTCGAGGACTTGCGCGACGCCATCGAGAAGCTGGCGCTCAACGACGCCTCCTTCACCTATGAGATGGAGACCTCGGCCGCGCTCGGCTTCGGCTTCCGCTGCGGCTTTCTGGGCCTTCTGCACCTCGAGGTGGTCCGCGACCGGCTGGAGCGCGAGTACGACATCGACCTCATCACCACCGCGCCGTCGGTCGTCTACCACGTCCATCTGCGCGACGGCACGATGATGGAGTTGCACAACCCCGCCGACATGCCCGACCTGACCTATGTCGACCATATCGACGAGCCGCGCATCAAGGCCACCATCATGGTGCCGGACGAATACCTTGGCGATATCCTGAAACTCTGCCAGGACCGGCGCGGCATCCAGCTGGACCTGTCCTATGCGGGCCAGCGCGCCATGGTCGTCTATGACCTGCCCCTGGCCGAAGTCGTGTTCGATTTCTACGACCGTCTGAAATCGGTGACGCAAGGCTATGCGTCGTTCGACTATGTGATCTCGGAATACCGCGAGGATTTTCTCGTCAAGATGTCGATCCTTGTGAACGACGAGCCGGTCGATGCCCTGTCGATGATGGTCCACCGCGATAGGGCCGAGGCGCGGGGCCGCGCGATGGTGGAAAAGCTGAAGGAACTGATTCCCCGGCACATGTTCAAGATCCCGATCCAGGCGGCGATTGGCGCAAGGGTGATCGCGCGCGAGACGCTGTCAGCGATGCGCAAGGATGTGACGGCCAAGTGTTATGGCGGGGACGCGTCGCGGAAGCGGAAGCTCTTGGACAAGCAGAAGGCCGGGAAAAAGCGGATGCGGCAGTTCGGCAAGGTGGAGATTCCGCAGGAGGCGTTTATTTCGGCGTTGAAGATGGATGGCTAGCTGATGGCAAGGTCAACAGCCCCCGAATATCCTAAGAGCCGAGTGAATACTGCAGGCCGCGCAGTTCGTAAGGGTACTGAAAGTCTTGAGGATCACCATGTAATTGAAAATTTTCGCGCTAGCCATGTGCACGTTCTCAACGGATTTCAAGCGTCGTTACGAAACAGAGCGCGCGACAAAGACATAATTGTTGCGCAAAGACTAAAGCGCAGAGTTACAATCTATGACAAATTAGTGAGACGCCCAGGTTTTTCGCTCACAGAGATGCAAGACATTGCTGGATGCCGTCTAATCTTTAAAAATATCGCTGAGCTCACATCTTTCCGGGATTCATATCGTGTCGCACGATTTAGTCATAGGGTTCTTACCGCTGACAACAGATACGATTATATCTCTAGGCCAAAGAATGACGGCTATAGAGGAATCCATGATGTCTATGAATACTGCGCCAGAGAGGCGCAGGGAGCCTCTTGGAACGGCCCAAGAATAGAGCTTCAGTATCGCACTATATATCAGCATGCATGGGCAACAGCCGTTGAAGTGGCAGGACTGCTCACCGACAACGAGCACAAGTTTGGCCGGGCAGTAGCCGACTACGCGCAATTTTTTCGAATTAGTAGTGAGTTGATAAGCCGAACTTTTGAAGCTAGGACCAGCTGTTTGCCCGCCGCGTCTTTGAACGATCTGTCGATCGAGTTCAAAGAAATCGACGGTAGAATTCAACTTATGAATCTGTTTCGTCAATATAATAGCGTTGCTCAGAGTATCACGGCGATTGATAGAAATGCCATTCTAATATTTAATAAGCGCGCAAGTGCTAGTCAGGACCGGACACAAGTTCTTCAATTTTCGAGTTTTTCCGATGCTGTCCGGAAACTTGAGAAACTGGAGAACGCGAACTTCGCAAACGCAGATCCTTACGATGTTGTTCTCGTTCGCTCTTTAGGCAAGCCCGGCCAAGGTTCGATTCAAAGCGCTTTCCGGAATTACTTTGCGGATACAAAAGAATTTATCGGCTACATTGATCAAGCTGTGGCTTTAGCGGAATCGAGCGGGTAAAAAATGTAAACGTTTCTTAGCTACCTCTTGATGCTGAAAACAGATTTTTACCATTTCTTGCTAGCTCACTGAATGCCCGGGACAGTCCCGCTTCTGGCACCCACCCTATCTCCCGCCCGGCTCGCCGGTCTCCACCCGAACCGTCCCCACAACGCGCCCGCTTCGCCCCTTCCGGCCCTCCGCTTTCGCTCCGGGCGTTCGGGGCCGAAACCGTCCGCTGGACGGTTTCTGATCGCCCCTCACCCCCTCGGTTCGGGCGCTGCCCTCTGGCGTGATGGTCCTTCACCGATGAACTGGTGCGCATTGCCGCGTAGGGCAGGGCTCACGCCGCCATGCCGCTCCACAGGCGTGGTGAACCCCGCCCAACAATCGTCGGAACTCTATTCCTTCCCCCCCCAAAGTAAAAAAGGCGAGGCTCTCGCCCCGCCCGTCACTCATATCCATCCCCTGCCGGTCGCCAAAACGGGCGACCCTGCCGGGGCGTCGCAAAACCTGTCTCGTCTCGCCCCTCAGAACAGCCCGTCGCCGCCGTTCTGGTCCTCGGCCACCTCATCGGCGACAATCGCGCCGCCGCCGCCGATCAACAAAGGCGCGCAGGCGGACAGAAGTCCGGTCGCCAGCAACAGGGCCACAAGCCCCAGGGTTCTGTATGTCATCTGTTGGTCCTTTTGAAATTCCGCCCCGCCCATCGGTGCGGCGCAGATGCTAGCGGGCCGGAATCGCGCTGGCTAGTCCGGCCCGGCAAGCTGTCACATCTCGGCCTGGGTTTCCTGGCTTTCGTCGGTGATCGCTTCGCCCGCATCCTCGATGTCGCGGCCGGCGCCTTCGATGGTCTCGCAGGCGGTCAGGGTCATCAGGGCGATCAGCGGCAGGAAAAGAAAACGCAATGTCATGGGAACTGGTCCTTCGTTGGGGTTATGGCTGCCGGTCAACGCAAGGGGGCTGCGCCGGGTTCCCGGGGCGCATGGAGGGGCAGGGGGCGGGTCAATCGGGTGGGCAGGCCTCGTGACGGATGCCCACCCAATACACCCCGCCCGATTGCGTTAACCTGCCCTTAACCATGACGCGCCAGACTGGGCCGATGAAACGCCTCATCCCCCTTGTCTTTCTTGCCGCTTGCGGTGCCTCGCCGGCCGTCGAGTTCATGGGGGCGACCCGCACCGATGTCACCCGCGACGGGCGCAGCTACACCGTGTTTCAAAAAGGCGAACGGGTGGAGATCATCCGCCTCGGCTATGCCAGGCGCGGCGAACATCAGGCCATCCGCGCCACGATGATCGCCCTGATCCCGCAGGTCACGGGATGCAAGCTCAACGAAAGTTCGCTCACGGGGGATTCCGGCGAAATGCGCGGCAGCCTTACGTGTCCTGATCCGGCCCCTTGACGATCAGCAGCCAGAACGCATAAATCCCCGCCGCGCCAAAGACCAGCGCCCAGCCCGGCCCGCCCCAGACCAGCTCAGCCGCGGCTGATCCCAGGGGGACCAGAACCGTGGCCCAGCGGACCCACGGCTTGCGGAAAAAGGGATCGTTGGGGTCCAGGATCTTCATGCAACCCACCTAACCCTTGCCGACCCTTGCGGTCAACGGATGATCTTTCGTCCCGGATGTGCCATGCTGTCCCATGTAGGAGGATCAAGCCATGGAAATCACGAAACAATTCTCAGGGCAAACGGTCATCACCACGTTCGAGATGACGCCGGCGACGGCGCAGGACCTGATGGAATCGCTGCAATCGGCCTATCAGGACTGCATCCGCCACCAGCCAGGCTTTGTCGCCGCTGCCCTGCATATGAACGACGCGATGACGCGGGTCTGCAACTACAGCCAGTGGGTGCGGCGCGAGGATTACCAGGCGATGCTGCGCACCCCCGAGATGCGGGAAAGAAATCGTGCGATTGCAGGACTTTGCCGCGGGTTTGAGCCGGTGATGTACGAGGTGACGGGGGTGCTGTGAGGGGGGCACTTGCCAAAGGCCGGACTGCAGATCTAGATTGGCGTCATGATCTTACCGGCGATATTGCTATTGTTTTGCAGTGCCTTGGCTGGCTACGCCTTTTTGCGGGATGGTCCCGTCCTTTCGGATTTGATGCTGTTGGCTCTGATCCTTGTCCTGGCCAGCCTAATCTTGCTGATCAAGTCCGCGATCCGTCCGCGCGCGCAGCCGCCCGCCGAGCAGGATGCGCCACACCGCTGGATTGTCGTCGACGGATCCAATGTCATGCACTGGATGGACAACACCCCGCGCATCGAAACCGTCCGGGCGGTTGTCAGCGAGTTGATGCTGCGGGGATACAGTCCCGGCGTCGTGTTCGATGCCAATGCGGGCTACAAACTGGGCGGCACGTACAAGGGCGAACGGGAACTGGGTTGGATGGTGGGGTTGCCGCAGGATCGGGTGTTCGTCGTCCCAAAGGGCACGCAGGCGGATCCGTTCCTGCTGGCATCGGCGCGCGATCTTGGCGCGCGCATCGTCACCAATGATCGGTTCCGCGACTGGGCCGAGGCGCATCCCGAAGTGCACGATCCCGGTCATTTGATCCGGGGCGGCTATCGGGATGGGGAACTATGGCTTGAAGCGGGCGCGCCGAAAGGTGCGACTGCGCCCGATAAGTTGAAAATTGGGATTTGAGCCACGACACTTATGCGGCAGACTCGCCAACGATCTTGAAAATGTTCGGTGTTCCGTCACTTGCCAGAGTGCAGTCTGGGAACATCATTTGTTCTTTCCCGCCAGGCCCAAGAGTATAAGTCTGGTTTTTTACGAGGGCACCTTTGTTGGTCACTTCAACTGTGCATTTCACTCCGGTAGATGAGTTGCAAATGTTCTTCGCATTTACCGCCCCCGGTTGGTCCGTTTGCCGCCCCGCTGTCCCGGCCGGCCTGCCGTGCTGCGGCCCGCCATCTTGACGGCCGCCTCGACCGCTTCTTCGACCACCGACTGACGCGCCATCGGGTCATCGGCAACGGCCAGCTCTACCGCCTCCAGCCGTTTCACTTCGTCACGCAGGCGTGCCGCTTCTTCGAACTCCAGGTTTTCGGCAGCCTTGCGCATGGCCAGGCGCAACGCGTCGAGATGGGCCGCCAGATTCGGACCAACCATCGGCTGGTCGACCTTGACGGTGATGCGGGCCTGATCGGTGTCGCCCTGGTAGATACCCAAAAGCACATCCTCGACGTTCTTCTTGATCGTCGTTGGCGTGATGCCGTGCGCCGTGTTGTAGGCGATCTGCTTGTCGCGACGGCGGGTGGTTTCGCCAATCGCGCGCTCCATGCTGCCGGTGATGCGGTCGGCATACATGATGACACGGCCTTCGGAGTTTCGGGCGGCACGGCCGATGGTCTGGATCAACGACGTCTCGGAGCGCAGGAACCCTTCCTTGTCGGCGTCGAGAATGGCCACCAGCCCGCATTCGGGGATGTCCAGACCTTC
Organism: Rhodobacterales bacterium; assembly: GCA_031425325.1. Classification (GTDB taxonomy): domain Bacteria; phylum Pseudomonadota; class Alphaproteobacteria; order Rhodobacterales; family Rhodobacteraceae; genus Aliitabrizicola. The sequence goes on from JANPJD010000035.1 coordinate 19,700, forward strand.
GCGAAGCAGGTTGATTCCGACCAGCACGTCAAACGCCCCAAGCCGCAAATCGCGCAGGATTTCAATGCGTTCGATGGTGTCGATGTCGCTGTGCATGTACCGGATGCGAATACCCTGTTCGTGCATGTATTCGGTCAGGTCTTCGGCCATGCGCTTTGTCAGGGTGGTCACAAGCGTGCGGAAGCCGGCGGCAGCGACGCGGCGCACCTCGTCCAGAAGGTCATCGACCTGCATGTCCACGGGGCGGATCTCGATCTGCGGGTCGATCAGGCCGGTCGGGCGGATCACCTGTTCGGTAAAGACGCCGCCGGTCTGCTCCATTTCCCAGGCCGCCGGCGTGGCGGAGACGAAGACGGATTGGGGGCGCATGGCGTCCCACTCCTCGAACTTCAGGGGGCGGTTATCCATGCAGGACGGCAAGCGAAAGCCATGTTCGGCAAGCGTCATCTTGCGGCGGAAGTCACCTTTGTACATGCCGCCGATCTGGGGCACCGAGACGTGGGATTCGTCTGCAAACACGATGGCATTGTCGGGAATGAACTCGAACAGTGTCGGAGGCGGCTCTCCGGGCGCGCGCCCGGTCAGGTAGCGGGAATAATTCTCGATGCCGGCGCAGGAGCCGGTCGCCTCCAGCATTTCCAGATCGAAATTGGTGCGCTGTTCCAGCCGCTGCGCCTCCAGAAGCTTGCCTTCGCCGGTCAGCTGTTTCAGGCGGTGAAACAGCTCTTCCTTGATGCCCCGGATTGCCTGCTGCAGCGTTGGGCGCGGGGTCACGTAGTGGCTGTTGGCATAGATGCGTATCTGTTTGAAGGTGTCGGTCTTTGCCCCGGTCAGGGGGTCGAACTCGACAATCGATTCCAGTTCGTCGCCAAAGAACGAAAACCGCCAGGCGCGGTCGTCAAGGTGGGCAGGCCAGACCTCCAGGCTGTCGCCGCGCACCCGGAACGCGCCGCGCTGAAACGAGGATTCGAGCCGCTTGTATTGCTGCGCCACGAGTTCCGCCATGATCTTGCGCTGATCGTAGTTCTGGCCAACCAGCAGATCCTGCGTCATGGCCGAATAGGTCTCAACCGAACCGATGCCGTAGATGCACGACACCGAGGCCACGATGATCACGTCATCACGCTCCAAAAGCGCCCGGGTCGCCGAGTGGCGCATCCGGTCGATCTGTTCGTTGATCTGGGATTCCTTCTCGATATAGGTGTCGGTGCGCGCGACATAGGCTTCGGGCTGGTAG
>JANPJD010000036.1:0-15830 GCA_031425325.1 Rhodobacterales bacterium
GGCATCCCGCACCTGCTTTCGCCGGTTGTGACGGACCCGAAGAAGGCGGTCGTCGCCCTCAAATGGGTCGTGGGCGAGATGGAAGAGCGCTACCGCAAGATGAGCCGCATGGGCGTTCGCAACATCGAAGGCTACAATGGCCGGGTGCGCGAGGCCCTTGCCAAGGGCGAGATGTTCAAACGCACCATCCAGACCGGGTTCGACGAGGAAACCGGCGACCCGGTGTTCGAAACCGATGAGTTCCAGCCCGTCGCGATCCCCTACATCGTGGTGATCGTCGACGAGATGGCCGACCTGATGATGGTCGCAGGGAAAGAGATCGAAGCCTGCATCCAGCGCCTCGCGCAGATGGCGCGGGCAAGCGGCATCCACCTTATCATGGCCACACAGCGCCCCTCGGTCGACGTCATCACCGGCACGATCAAGGCAAACTTCCCCACCCGGATCAGCTTCCAGGTCACGTCGAAGATCGACAGCCGTACCATCCTGGGCGAACAGGGTGCCGAGCAACTGCTGGGCATGGGCGACATGCTCTACATGGCGGGCGGTGCCAAGATCACCCGAATCCACGGCCCCTTCGTCAGCGACGAAGAGGTCGAAGAGGTCGTCAACCACCTGAAATCGTTCGGCCCGCCAGTCTACATGTCAGGCGTGGTCGAAGGCTCGCTCGACGACAAGGCGGACGACATCGACATGGTGCTGGGCCTTGCCACGGGCGATGGCGACGACGCGCTTTACGATCAGGCGGTCGCTGTGGTCGCGAAGGATCGCAAGTGCTCGACCAGCTACATTCAGCGCAAGCTTGGCATCGGTTACAACAAGGCCGCGCGCCTGGTCGAACAGATGGAAGAGCAGGGCGTCGTCACGCAGGCGAACCATGTCGGCAAGCGCGAGATCCTGCTGCCCGAACACTAGGCCTCGCCGCTTCGTGAAGCGCATAGAGGATGCAACTTCGCGCCGAAGGCCTTACCTTTGAGTAATGAACATCCTTGCGCGACTCCTCGCCCCGCTTCTGTGTCTGGCCTTTGTCGGCCCGGCCTTTGCCGACAAACTGCCGCTGGCCGAGATCTCGCGCTACCTGAACGCGATTGGCTCGGCTCAAGCTGCGTTCACCCAGACCAATGCCGACGGATCGCAAAGCACGGGTACGATCTACATCAAGCGGCCCGGTCGGGCCCGCTTCGAGTATGATCCGCCGAACGACGTGCTTGTGCTCGCGGGCAGCGGGCAGGTCGCAATCTTTGACGGCAAGTCAAACCAGGGGCCGGAAAGCTATCCGTTGCGGCGTACCCCGCTGAACCTGATCCTCGCCCAGCGGGTCGACCTCGGGCAGGCGAGCATGGTGATCGGCCATACCGAAGTGGACGGCACGACCCGCGTCACGGCGCAGGACCCGAAGAACCCGGAATACGGGACGATCGAACTGGTCTTCTCGGCCGATCCGGTCAGCCTCCGCGCCTGGGTGATCACCGACGAGTCCGGCTCGCAGACCGTGGTGGAGCTTGGACCGCTTCAGGCGGTGGCCGATCTGCCAGGCCGTCTGTTCGACATCCGCGCCGAGACGGGACGCCGCGGCTAGATCCTGTTGCAGGCGATCAACTGCGCCCGATACCGCTCGGACCTGCTCGCGACGCGGTCAGCCACATCGAGAAGCCACGGCTTCTGGTTGTAGCTCTGGTTCGCAAAGCCGGTCCGCCCCTCGTGATAGGCAAGATACTGGTTGCGCGCGTCGTCGCGCGGGATGCCGAGCCGCTCGTAGGACTGCGTCATGTACCACCCCATGAAATCGGTGGCGTCCTGAATGCGGTCGCGCTTGGCGCTACGGCGCCTCTCTTCCTCGCGATACTCGTCCCAGGTGCCATCAAGCGCCTGGCTGTACCCGTAGGCCGAGCTCTGCCGTCCCAGCGGGATGATCCCAAGCGCATACTGATGCGGGGTCCGGGCGTTGCCTATGAACTTCGACTCCTGATGGATCGTCGCCATCTGGACATAGACCGGAACGCCCCACTTGCGCTCTGTCGCCTTCATCGCGCTGAGGTAGCGCGGACGTTCGTCGACAATGCTGCATGCATTGTCGAGGTCGCGGGGCGCCGAGAAGTTGCCGCCGCCGCCGCAGGCAGCGAGAAACAGCAACAACACCGGCGCGCGGAGACTTCTGCTCATCTGCCCCTCGCTTTTTTCTTTTCGTATAAGGCATTCCGGGGGGCAGTGGAATGGCCGAGGCGAGCCCCGCGATCAGAAAAGCGAGAGCGCGGGCACAGGAACCCGCTCATCCCGGCCACACACTGTTTCCGCCACTCCGGCGTCACCCGGATGGACAAATTGCGTCGCAAGGGTTTATCAACCAGAATTGGGGGCGCAGGATGCTGAAATCTGAGGCCAAGTATCATCTCGGGCAGGTGCTTCGGCACCGCAAGCACCCTTTTCGGGGGGTGGTCTTCGACGTGGACGCCATGTTCTCGAACACCGAGGAATGGTACGACGCGATCCCCGAGGACAGCCGACCCAAGCGCGACCAGCCATTCTACCATCTTCTGGCCGAGAATGACCAAAGCTACTACGTGGCCTATGTCTCGGAACAGAACCTCGTGCCCGACGACACCGGGCAGCCGGTGGACCATCCTGATCTCGGCGATCTGTTCGGCGATTTCGAAGATGGTCGCTATCCGCTTCAGTTCCAGCTGAACTGAGGTCAGTATCCCAGGGCGCAGCCGTCCTTCCGTGGATCTGACGCACCGACCAGCACACCGTCTTCGCCGATCTGGATCGCCTGAGCCCCGCCGATCGGTGTGTCAGGCTCGGTCACGTCATGTCCCATCTCGGCAAGCCGGGCCCGCACCTCGGGCGCATAGCCCCGCTCGACCTCGAAGCCTTCGCTTCCCGCAAAGCAGCGCGGCGCGTCGATAGCCGCCTGCGGGTGCATCCCGTAGTCCAGCAGGTTGCTGACGAACCGGGCGTGCCCGGTCGACTGATAGGCACCGCCCATGACGCCGAAGGGCAGGGTGATCCGGCCATTGTGACGCAGCATGGCGGGAATGATGGTGTGCATCGGCCGCTTGCCGCCGCCCGCCTCGTTCGGATGGCCTGCCGTCAGGGTAAAGCCCGCGCCCCGGTTCTGGAAGTTGATGCCGAACTTGTTCGACGCAAGGCCCGAACCAAAGCTGTGGAACACCGAGTAGATCAGCGATACGGCCATCCTGTCGCGGTCCACCACGGTCAGATAGATCGTCTCGCGGTGAACCTGCTCGGTCAGGGGGGCCGCCGCCGCCATGGCGCGCCTCGGATCTATGAGCGCCGCCAGACGCTCTGCGGTCTGCGGCGACACCATGTGATCGAGCCGCGTCATGCAGTCGGGATCGGCGATGAAGCGGTTGCGCGCATCGTAGGCCAGCTTCGTCGCCTCGGCCTCGAGATGGGCGCGCTCGGCCCCGAACGGATCAAGCGGCGCAAGGTCGAACTGCGACAGGATGTTCAGCAACAGGATCGCCGTCGCCCCCTGTCCGTTCGGCGCATGCTCCAGCAGGTCGACGCCCTTGTAGCTGCCGCTGATCGGTTCGCCCCATGTCGCCTCGACGCGGTCAAAATCCTGCTGCGTATGCGTGCCGCCAAGGGCGCGCAACGAGGAGACCATGTCGTCGGCGACCTCTCCGTCATAGAACCCGGCGCGCCCCTCACGCGCGATCCGGCGAAGCACTTCGGCCTGGCCGGGCGCGCGGAACATCTGGCCGGGCACGGGGGCCGCGCCGTCCAGCAGGTAGAACTTTCGGGCCGCGCCCTGCAGGTTGGGCTCGGCTTCGGTCCAGTCCATCGCCGTCCGGGGGGCAACGGGAACGCCCTCGTCCGCATAGTGGATCGCAGGTGCCAGAACGGCGTCGAGGCCGAGCTTGCCCCAGGTTTCCGACAGGCGGCAGAACGCATCGACGGCACCCGGAAGCGTCACGGCCTCGGGCGCGTAGACCGGAACGGCGGCATGGCCCGCAGCCCGCATCGCCTCGGCGGACAGGCCGGCCGGTGCGCGGCCCGACCCGTTCAGGGCCACGACCGTCTCGGACCCGGCTGGCTTCAGAAGAACGAAGCAATCGCCACCGAGGCCCGTCATCTGTGGCTCGCAAATGCCAAGCAGCACGGCGCCGGCGATGGCGGCATCGACGGCGTTGCCGCCCCGCTCGAGCGTGTCGATAGCAACCTTCGCTGCAAGCGGATGCGACGTCGCGCACATGCCATTGGTGGCATAGACCGCCGAGCGGCCCGGTTTCTGAAAATCTCTCAAGTCGTCTCTCCCGTTTCCGGGCCAAGACTATGCCCTCTGGCGGGATTTCCAAGCGAAGAACCTCGGCGTCACGCAAAGGGTGGGGGCTTTTGTCGTGACGCCGAGGGAAGCTTTAGAAGCCACCTCGAAATGGTCCTAAGCCTTTGCGGCAACGGAGCGGTGAGATCGGGGCGGAAATGTGGCGAAGTGCCCTGTCCGGAAACGATATTCGCCTTCAGGGATCATCGTCCGCATCGCAAGGAAAAGCGAAGTTCGTTTCGGTTGCCTATCCGGTGATAGGCAAGATCTTCGGCCAAGCTTCGAATCAAGTGCCAGCCGAAGCCGCCCTCGGGCAGGTCGCCAGCCCGGTCCAGTTCCGGAACCAGCCCCGCGGGAAGGCGGTCGTTCGGCATCCGCTTTCCATGATCGACGATCAGGCATGCGATGCGACCGCTTTCCTGACGGATCGTCACCTCGATCGACCCGACACATCCCGCATAGGCGTGTTCGGCGACGTTGTTGAGCACCTCGGCCAGCACGATCTCGGCGGACTCCCGCTCCGCCTCCGGCACTCCGGGCAGGCGGTCAGGGGCGAAAAGCGTGGCGAGCGCCATTCGGACCGCCATCGGATGGCTCGGCACGACCAGTCGGATCAGCCCCGGTCCAGGCTCAGCCTGCATCGCGCCATCCGTCAGGGACCGTTTCGTGGATCGTGAAGACGCCATCCATGCGGGTCAGGCGAAAGACCTTCTGCACGGTCGGGGTCAGCCCGGCCAGTTCGAGCCGTCGGTCCGGACCCAGTACCTTCATCACCGCGACGACGGCCCCAAGCCCGCTCGAGTCGAGGAACGCCACCCGGGACAAGTCAAGCACGACGCGCGCCGAGCCGTCGCCGAGGGTCTGGCGCATTCTGTCCTTGAACTGGATCGCCACGGCGGCGTCGATCCGGTCTTCGGCGACCGTCACCACCAGCATGTCGCCCCGCCGCTCGGTCAGAAGGTTCATCGTCCGCTCCTTGCTCATTTCTCGGCCATGCTAGGCGCGATGGCTTACCAAATCTTCAAGCGCGGCCTTTCGCCTTGTCTGCTGCCGGCTTACCATCGTCGGATGACGAATGCAGTCGACTACGAAACCTTGGCCGAGACCGTGCGCGCCCTCTGCCACGATGAGACGGACGCCGTGGCCCTCATGGCCACACTTGCCTGCGAGGTGCATCACGCGCATCCGCTGTCCGACTGGACCGGCTTCTACCGGGTCGTCTCACCCGGCCTTCTCAAGATCGGCCCCTATCAGGGCGGCCATGGCTGCCTTGTTATCCCCTTCGCGCGCGGCGTTTGCGGGGCTGCGGCGCGCACGGGCGAGGTGCAGATCGTGCCGGACGTCGAGGCCTTCCCGGGGCATATCGCCTGCTCTTCCTCGACCCGGTCCGAGATCGTGCTGCCGGTGTGGAACCGAAGCGGGCGGCTTCTGGGGGTCCTCGACCTGGACAGCGACACGCCCGACGCCTTCGATGAGGTGGATGCGAAGCGACTTGGGGCGATCCTTGCAGACACGTTCCGTAACGTCGACTGAGCGCCGAAGGGGGATCGCATGACACATCTGTGGGTCAGGGCCGAGCAGCGGCCGAACGAGGAACGCGTTGGGCTAACGCCGGAGGGAGCTGCCGCCCTGATCCGCGCCGGACTGCGGGTGACGGTCGAGGACAGCCGTTCGCGCGCCATTCCGATCGACGGGTATCGTGCGGCGGGATGCGAGATCGCGCCGGAAGGTCGGTGGCCGGATGCCCCTGCAGAGGCAATCATCTTCGGCCTGAAGGAGCTGCCCGACGACGGGACGCCCCTTCGCCACCGGCACATCATGTTCGGCCACGCCTACAAGGGCCAGCCTGCCGGCCGCGTGCTGTTAGGGCGTTTCGCGGCAGGCGGCGGGACGCTTTACGACCTTGAATACCTCGTCGATGATGCAGGGCGCAGGGTGGCGGCCTTCGGCTATTGGGCGGGTTATGCCGGCGCAGCCGTCGCCTTGAAGTGCTGGGCCGCGCAGGCGGCGGGCGGCTTGGCAGGGCCCGTTCGCAAGTCGGCGGGCAAGGCGGCCCTTCTGGCAGAACTCGCCTCGGACCTCGGGGGCTTTGACCATCGTCCGCGGGCCATCGTCATCGGGGCGCTCGGCCGGGTCGGAACAGGGGCGTCGGACCTCTGTTCGGCGATGGGTGTGCCGGTCACGCGCTGGGACATCGCCGAGACCGCGAATGGTGGACCGTTTCCCGAGATCCTTGCTCACGAGATCTTCCTGAACTGCATCCTCGCCCGCCCGGGCTGCCCGGTCTTCGTCCCGGCGAGCGCCCGGACGGACCCGCGCGCCCTGCGGGTCATCGGCGACATCGCCTGCGATGCGACCTCGGACTTCTCGCCGATCAAGGTCTATGACCGCACGACCGACTGGGCGGAACCGGCGCTGCGGGTGCATGACGACCCCCCGCTTGATGTGACGGCAATCGACAACCTGCCCTCGCTTCTGCCGGTCGAGAGCAGTCAGGACTATGCGGCGCAACTGCTGCCCTCGCTTCTGGCGTTGCCTTCGCTTGACGAAGGTGTGTGGGGACGGGCGCGCGCCGAGTTCCGTGTTCATCTGGCCGCGATCTGATCGCAAGCTCGTCGTGCTGGCCTCGGCATCGGTCTGCCCGATCCGCCCATTCGCGTGAAGAAACCCGTCAGTCGGGGCCGAAAATGCTTGATTTGTTCAGTGAAACGCTGTCGAACCAGCGCCAGCGCTCCGCCAAGGGGGCAGGGACAGTCCCACGCGGGGGCACAACAAGGAGACAGAGATGTCGAAGCCGATGACCAAGACACAACTGGTTGCTGCGCTCGCCGACGAGATGGGATCGGACAAGAAGACCGCGACCGCGGCGCTCGATGCGATCGCTTCGCTGGTAGCCAAGGAAATGGCGGACGGTGGGGCCGTCACGCTTCCGGGCCTCGGCAAGATGGCCGTGCGCGCCCGCCCCGAGCGTCAGGTCCGCAACCCGGCAACGGGCGAGACGCTGACCAAGGCGGCCGACAAACAGGTGAAGTTCACGATTGCCAAGGCCCTGAAAGACAGCGTCAACGGCTGATCGCCCTTTCAAGGCGAGGACGAAGGGTCGCCTCTCGGCGGCCCTTTTGCTTTTGGTCTGTCAGAAAGGTGCGGGACGGTCGAACATGAGTTCCGCACCGGACGTCGGGTGGCGCAAGCCGAGCCGGGATGCGTGCAGCATCAGCCGAGGGAAGTCCTTTGCAGGCCCCGTCGCATAAAGTGTGTCGCCGAGGATTGGGTGCCCGAGTTCCGCCATGTGTACCCGAAGCTGGTGGCTGCGTCCGGTCAGCGGCATCAGCCGCACCCGCGTTTCCTCTGCGCCAAGGTGCTCGACCTCCCAGTCGGTTTGCGCGGGGCGGCCCGTCTCATGGTTGACGTGATGTCTTGGCCGATTGGGCCAGTCGACCGTCAGGGGCAGGTCGACACGGCCTGTCATTCTCTCAAGCCGACCGTACAGCCTTGCCGTGTAGACTTTCGTCACGGTCCTGGCCTCGAACTGGCGGCCAAGTGCCGCCTGCGCCGCCTTGGTCATCGCGAAGACCATGACCCCGGACGTATCGCGGTCGAGGCGATGCACCAGACGCACATCGGGGTATCGGGCTTGAAGACGGGCGATCAGACAGTCGGCCTTGTCCTCGCCCCGGCCCGGCACGGAGAGGAGGCCCTCGGGTTTTTCGACCACGAGGATGTCGGCGTCGCGATGCAGGATGCGCGGCGTCTCGGGCGGAGGTGAGGGGAACGGTGCCGTCATCCGATGCAGATCGCCCGTCGGAAGCCGCACGTCAATCTGCACCTCGGTCGGAAACAATCGAAAGAGGCCAAAGGGACATGGCGGTGGTGGCCTGTGCAGGTGGACATCTACCGCCTGCAACCAGCGGGCGATCTTGGCTGCGTTCGGACACAAGAGAATCAAATACCGGGTATCTCCGCGAGACTCTCGCAAGCCCGTTTCGCTCTCGCCGTATTGCTGGCGGGACTTTGCCTAGATGCCCGGGAAGTGCCACTTTTCGGATCAGTCAAGCCCCGATATCTCACGCTGCGCCGCAGAAAGAACATACCTTAAGGGGTACGAAACGGGTAAAGTATGAGTTAAGATCACGAGCAACATAGAAGGTACATTATGATCGCCTCGCTTGTTGAAAGCCGTTGTGAAGGCCTGTCGTTGAAGACGACGCAGCCAAACCCGTTTTTCGTCCGTTTTGATCAATCCCGATTTGAACTGCTCTGATTGTTCTGGAGACGCATACAATGACCATGAACTATCCGAAGTTTCCGACCGAACTCGCGACACCGATTTCGCGCGACGATGTCGATATTCCGGCGTCCGGACCCTACAGGGCGGTCTTGAAGCGCACGCTCGACATCCTGATCGTTCTTCTTGCCGCGCCTTTCGTGGTTCCCCTCGTCCTGATGCTGGCCGCAATCGTTTCGCTGGAAGGCGGATCGCCGTTCTACGCCCAGGAGCGGGTCGGAAAGGGGCGCAAGGTCTTCCGGATGTGGAAGCTTCGCAGCATGGTGTGCGATGCGGATGCGCGCATGGAGCAGTATCTTGCATCTGACCCCGAAGCGCGGCGTGAGTGGGACGAAACGCAGAAGCTCAAGAACGACCCTCGCATTACCCGGTTCGGACGCGTGCTTCGGAAGTGCTCCTTTGACGAGCTGCCGCAGCTTTGGAACGTGCTCGTCGGCGACATGAGCCTTGTCGGCCCGCGTCCGATGATGGTCTCGCAACAGCCGCTGTACCCGTCGACCGTCTACTACAGGCTTCGTCCGGGCATCACGGGCTTCTGGCAGGTCTCGGGCCGGAACGATACGTCCTTTGCTGCCCGCGCAGTGTTCGACACGGCCTACGATCGCGAAGTGTCCTTTCGGACCGATCTCGGCATCCTGCTTCGCACGGTAAAAACGGTGCTTCGCGGCACCGGTTACTGACGAGGTTCAGCTTTGGGCGGGGCGGCGGATCGCCCCTGCCGCCTCAAGGACCAGGGGGTTCAGTCCAGCTCCGCCCTGGGCAATGATAGCGAGCAACTGGCTTCGCATCCTTGGCTCCCAGTAGGCGTTGATGTGAGCCGCCACACCCGCAACCCCCTCATCGTGCCTGCGGCTCTCAAAGAAGGTGGCTATCTGGTTCGCCATGTAGGCCAGCTTGTCAGGCGACATCGGCAGCCTCGTCAGGACGGATGCGATCCGGGCGGGAAAAGACCTCAAACCGATCAGCGCGGGCAAGACCGACGAGTGTGATCCCCGCAGCGTCTGCCGCGTCGACCGCATGCGACGTCGGGGCTGAGACGGCGATCAGCACTGGCACCTGCATCGCCGCACATTTCTGGACCATGTCGATCGACACGCGACTGGTCAGCAGCACGGCCCCCTGCGGGCCAACGCTGCGGCGCAGCATCGCGCCGGCGAGTTTGTCGAGCGCATTGTGCCGCCCCACGTCCTCACGGGCCAGCATGATTCCCTCGGCCTCGGTCCAGAACGCCGCCCCATGGACAGCGCGGGTCGCATCGTGCAGGGGCTGGTGAAGCGGCAAATCGGCCACCGCAGCCATCATCTGCCGGGCAGAGAGGGTCATTGTCGTCCTGACTTCCGGCATCCGACGCACCGCCTCGGCAAGCGAGTCGATCCCGCAAAGGCCGCACCCGACCGGTCCCGTCATCGTCCGCCTGCGCCGCGCGAGGCGCGCTTCGGCCCCGGCCGTCAGCCACATTCTGACCTCGATCCCCGTCTCGCCCGGGATTATCTCGACGCTTTCGATCTCGTCCGGAACGGCGATTCCTTCTGTCGCCGAGAAGCCATAGGCGAAGTCTTCCAGCGCCTCGGGCGTCGCCATCATCACCGCTTGGGTGGACCCGTTGTAGGTCAGGGCGATGGCCACTTCCTCGGGCAGTTTGCGAGGCCCGTTCGAGGCGACCGCGCCGAAGGCAACGCGGGATGCTGTGCGGAACGCGTGCATCATTCCGCGGCCGGCAGGATCCGGCGCGACAGGTCGGACCGCTCGGAATAGCCCTCCTGCCAGTCAGACGGACCGTTGGACGGGGCGACCTGCACCGCCGTCACCTTGTACTCCGGACAGTTCGTCGCCCAGTCGGAATAGTCGGTCGTGATCACGTTCGCCTGCGTGTCGGGGTGGTGGAAGGTCGTGTAGACCACACCGGGTGACACGCGGTCCGTCAACTTCGCCCGCAGCGAGGTCTCGCCCGATCGCGAGGCCAGCCTGACCCACTGGCCCTCACGGACCCCGCGAACCTCGGCGTCATGGGGATGGATCTCGAGCACGTCCTCGGCGTGCCAGACGACATTCGCCGTCCGCCGCGTCTGTGCGCCGACGTTGTACTGGCTAAGGATGCGCCCGGTCGTGAGCAGCAGCGGAAAGCGCGGGCCGGTCTTCTCGTCGGTGGGCACATATTCCGTGCGGATGAACCGCCCGCGCCCCCGAACGAAGCCGTCGACATGCATCAGCGGCGTGCCCTGCGGTGCCGCCTCGTTGCAGGGCCACTGGATCGAGCCCAGCGTTTCGAGCTTTTCATAGCTCACGCCCGCAAAAGAGGGGGTCAGCAGCGCAATCTCGTCCATGATCTGACTGGGGTGGGTATAGGTCCAGCCCGCACCCATCGCATTTGCGAACAGTTGTGTGACTTCCCAATCGGCAAAACCGTTGCGCGGCGCCATGACCTTCCGCACGCGGTTGATCCGGCGTTCGGCGTTGGTGAAGGTGCCGTCCTTCTCGAGGAAGGTCGAGCCGGGCAGGAACACATGCGCGTAGGTCGCCGTCTCGTTCAGGAAAAGGTCGTGGACGATGACGCAGTCCATCGCCGCAAGGCCCGCTGCCACATGCTTCGTGTCCGGGTCGGACTGAAGGATGTCCTCGCCCTGGCAGTAGAGCCCCTTGAACGTCCCCTCGACCGCTGCGTCAAGCATGTTGGGAATCCGCAGGCCCGGTTCGTCGTCGATCCGCACACCCCACATCGCCTCGAATACATCCCGCGCCTGGTCATTCGAGACGTGGCGATAGCCGGGCAACTCATGCGGGAACGAACCCATGTCGCAAGAGCCCTGCACGTTGTTCTGGCCCCGTAGCGGGTTCACGCCCACACCTGACCGCCCAATGTTGCCGGTCAGCATGGCGAGGTTTGCGATTGCGATGACGGTGGTGGAGCCCTGGCTGTGCTCGGTTACGCCGAGGCCATAGTAGATCGCGCCGTTGCCGCCCTTGGCGAAAAGCCGGGCCGCAGCGCGCATGTCGGCGGTCGGCACCCCGGTCAGAAGCTCGGTCGCCTCGGGGCTGTGGCGTGGATCGGCCACGAACTCGGCATAGTCCGCGAATTCGTCCCATTCGCAACGGGTTCGGATGAAGGTTTCGTCGAACAACCCCTCGGTCACGATGACATGCGCGAGGGCGGTCACGACCGCGACGTTGGTCCCCGGACGGAGCGCCAGATGATGCGCCGCCTCGACATGGGGCGTTCTGACCAGGTCGATCCGGCGCGGGTCGATCACGATCAGCTTGGCACCCGCGCGCAGCCGCTTCTTCAGGCGGCTGGCGAAGACGGGGTGGCCATCGGTCGGATTGGCCCCGATCACCAGCACGATGTCTGTCTGTTCGACCGAGTCGAAGTCCTGCGTCCCCGCACTCGTCCCGAAGGTCTGGCCCAGACCATATCCGGTCGGCGAGTGGCAGACCCGAGCGCAGGTATCCGTATTGTTGTTCAGGAAAACGGCGCGCGCCAGTTTCTGGACCAGGAATGCCTCTTCATTGGTGCAGCGCGATGAGGTGATCACGCCCACGGAATTGCGCCCATGCCTGGCTTGGATCGCCTTCATCCGCCCGGCAGCGAAGGTCAGCGCCTCGTCCCACGACACCTCGCGCCACGGATCGGTGATCTTTTCGCGGATCAGCGGGTTCAGGATGCGGTCGGCATGGCTTGCATAGCCATAGGCGAAGCGCCCCTTGACGCAGCTGTGGCCCCGGTTCGCCTTGCCATGCTTGTAGGGCACCATCCGCACAAGCTCATCGCCCCGCAACTCAGCCTTGAAGCTGCACCCGACCCCACAATAGGCGCAGGTGGTGACGACGGAGCGTTCGGGCGTGCCGATCTCGATGATCGATTTTTCCTGCAAGGTTGCCGTAGGGCAAGCCGCGACGCAGGCCCCGCAGGACACGCAGTCCGAGGTAAGTGCGGTGTCGGTCTTGGCGCCGAAGGACACACGGCTGTCGAAGCCCTTCCCCTCGATCGTCAGCGCGAAAGTCCCCTGAACCTCTTCGCAGGCCCGCACGCATCGCGAGCAGACGATGCACTTGGCGGGGTCGTAGGTAAAATAGGGGTTGCTGTCGTCCTTGGGCGTCCATTGCGGGTTCGCCTGGCCCGAGGTGTCGCGCGCCTCGAAATGCGTCTCGACCGCATCGTAGCGCACGTCCCGCAGCCCGACGGCCCCCGCCATGTCCTGCAACTCGCAGTCGCCATTCGCGCTGCATGTCAGGCAATCGAGCGGATGGTCCGAGATGTATAGCTCCATCACCCCACGCCGCAGCGTCTTCAGCCGGCTCGTCTGGGTCTTGACCTTCATCCCGGCGGTGACCGGAGTGGTGCAGGAGGCGGGGGTGCCGTTGCGCCCCTCGATCTCGACAAGGCACAGCCGACACGAGCCGAAAGCCTCGACACTGTCGGTCGCACAGAGCTTTGGCACGGTGATCCCGGCCTCGGCGGCCGCACGCATCACGCTGGTCCCTTCGGGCACCGTCACGTCGAAGCCGTCGATGGTCAGGGTGACCATTGCCTTGGACCGTGCGGCGGGCGTTCCGAAATCCCGGTCGGGGAGGATGAAGTCTTTCATTCGGCAGCCTCTTTGATCCGGTCGAAGTCATCGGGAAAATGGGTCAGCGCGCTGAGGACCGGAAAGGGCGTGAAACCGCCTAGCGCACAGAGCGATCCGGCCTTCATGGTCTCGCAGAGGTCCGCCAGCAGCGGGATTGCGGCAGTGTCGCCCCGCGCAATGCGGTCGACCGTCTCGACGCCGCGCACCGCGCCGATCCGGCAGGGGGTGCACTTGCCGCAGCTTTCAAGGGCGCAGAACTCCATTGCGAAGCGGGCCTGGTGCAGCATGTCGGCGCTGTCGTCGAACACCACGATGCCGGCATGGCCGATCAGGCCGCCCTGCGCCGTAAAGTCCTCGTAACCGAAGGGCGTATCGAACAGCGCGCGCGGAAAGTATGCGCCCAAGGGGCCGCCCACCTGCACGGCCTTCACCGGACGTCCGCTGGCCGTGCCACCCGCGATCCGGTCGACAATCTCGCCAAGCGTCAGTCCGAAGGCTGCCTCGAACAGGCCGCCTTGTGCCACGTTGCCTGCGATCTGAAGGGGGATCGTGCCGCGCGACCGCCCAAGACCGAAGTCCCGGTAGAAGGCCGCACCGCGCGCAAGGATGACCGGCACGGTCGCAAGCGAGATGACGTTGTTGACCACCGTCGGCTGACCCATGAAGCCTTGCAGGGCAGGCAGCGGCGGCTTCGCCCGTACCACGCCGCGCTTGCCCTCGAGCGAGTTCAGAAGCGAGGTCTCCTCGCCGCAAACATAGGCCCCGGCGCCCACCCGGACCTCGATGTCGAAGGCGGGGCCAGCGCCGAGGATCGCCTCGCCCAGCAGGCCCGTTCTGCGGGCGATGTCCACGGCCGCCGACATGACCTCGATGGAGTCCGGATATTCGGAACGGATGTAGACGAACCCCTTGGTCGCCCCGACTGCCAGCCCGGCAATGGCCATCCCCTCGATCAGGGTGAAGGGGTCACCTTCCATCAGCATGCGATCCGCGAAGGTTCCGCTGTCGCCTTCGTCCGCATTGCAGACGATGTACTTCCGGCTACCTGCCGCCCCGGCCACGGTCGCCCATTTGACGCCGGTCGGAAATCCCGCCCCGCCGCGCCCGCGAAGGCCGGACTCGGTCACTTCGGTGACAACATCCTCGCGCGGCATCGCCAGGGCGCGTCGCAGGCCCGTCAGGCCGCCATGCGCCTCGTAGTCGGCGAGCGAGAGGGGATCGACGATGCCAACCCGCGCGAAGGTCAGCCGAGTCTGTGCTGCCATCCACGGCAGGGCTTCGGTGAACCCCAATGCCCGTTCGTGCTCGCCGAAACCGGCATCGAACAGCCCAGCGACGTCATCTGCCGCCAACGGTCCAAAGGCGACGCGGCCTGCCTCGGTCTCGACCTCCAGCATCGGCTCCAGCCAGACCATGCCGCGCGACCCGTTGCGGACCAGCGTGACCGCGATGCCGCGCGCCTGCGCCTCGTGCAGCACGGCCTCGGCCACGGCATCGGCACCAAGCGCCCGCGCTGCGGCATCGCGCGGCACGAAGACCTTCATGCCATCACCTCATCGAGCAGCACATCCAGGCGGGCAACATCCACCCGACCGACAAGCCGACCATCCACCATCGCTGCCGGAGCGCAGGCGCAAAGGCCGAGGCAGAAGACCGGCTCGATCGTCAGCGCCCCGTCCGGCGTTGTCTCGTGCCAGCCAAGGCCAAGGCGCTTCAGCGCATGATCGGCCACCTGGTCAGCCCCCATCGCCTGACAGGCCTCGGCGCGGCAGAGCCTGACAACATGGCGCCCGGCAGGCGCGTCGCGGAAATCGTGGTAGAAGCTGACCACCCCATGAACCTCGGCGCGGCTGATATTCAGCGATGTGGCGATCGGCGGCAGCGCCGCCTGCGGGACAAAACCGAAGCTCGCCTGGACGGAATGAAGGATCGGAAGAAGCGCGCCTTCAACGCCGACATTGGCGCGCAGGATCTCTCCCACGCGCGCCTCGATCTCGGCAGTATCTGTCGTCATCGCGCGCTCCGGCTGGCTGGTTGTAGTTTGCCGCAGGACGATAGGCGTATCAATATCGAGAAGCCGTTGCACGATAGAGGTTATCTATCAGGCGCGCAGCCGCTCCGCTTCGGTCCAGAGCGCGGCCAGCAGCGGAGTCAGCGGGTCGCGGCGGGCGGTGACAAGCCCCACGACGTGCTCGACCTCGGGCGCGACGATCGGAACCGAGACAAGCCCGCCCGCCACGAGAAGACCGGCAAGCTTTGCAGGCACCACACTCGCCCAATGGCCAGTCTGGACATGGGCGATGAGCGCGATCGTCGAGTTGCTTTCCACCTGCGGCATGGCGGCTACCCCGGCCTCGGCCAGATGCTGGTCGACGATCCGCCGGTTCTGCATGTCCGAGGTCAGCAGGCACAGGCGCTCGCGCGCGACATCTGCCCAAGTGACTTCGGTCCGACCGGCATGCGTCGAGGCCCCGCTGCACAGGAAGCGGTAGAATTCTGAATAAAGCGGTACCTGCGCCACTCGCCCGAGCGGCTCGTTGTCGAGGTAGGTGATGCCCGCGTCCAGTTCGAGGCTCTCGATCTGGGCCAAGATTTCGACCGAGGTGCGCGACCACACCGAGACACGCACGTTCGGATGGCGCATGAGGAATGGGCCCGTCAGGTCGGCCACCATCGAAAGAGCGGTCGGGAT
>JANPJD010000037.1:0-7335 GCA_031425325.1 Rhodobacterales bacterium
AACCGCCTCGATCCCGAACCGCTGCTTCAATTCCCCGACCCATTGCTCGACGAGGTGGGGCGGACAAAGCACTGAGAAGCCATCGACTTCCCCCCGGTCCATTAGCTCGCGAAGGATCAAGCCTGCTTCAATCGTTTTCCCGATTCCAACATCGTCGGCGATCAGAAGGCGAGGAACCTGCAGACGAAGCGCCATCAGCAGAGGGACCAGCTGATAGGTTCTGGGCTCGAAGGCCAGCTGGGCGGCCGAGCGGAAGGGCCCCGCTCCCCGTCGAAGTGTCAGCCGCATCGCATCTGCCAAGAGTGCAGCCTTCGACTGGACAGTCGGCGCCGCGTCAGTTGGCAGATCGAAACGGGCAGCTGCGACGGGCTGGGTTTCGAGGGAGGGATCAAGTATTACCGTGTCGCTCTCGCTGCCGGAAAGCGGACGCAGAGCAAGGATGCCTTCGCGCGGGGACGGCAATGCCACCCATTCACGCCCACGGGCACGCACTAGGTCTCCGGGAGCAAAATTTACGGTCATCAGATCAATCCTTGAACATCGAAATCAGCGCGTCGGGCACTCCGGCTGCGCAAGTCTCAGGCAATTCGAAAAGCGTCCAGCCCTTGGCTTCAGCGATCTCCAGCGCAGCCGCGGAGAGGGTTGCGGTACAAGCAGCAACAAAATGTTTGCGCCAAGCAAAACTCATCTCTTGGTCCGCAAAACTGACGGAAGCGCTATCAGGGGCCGGGATACCGGCATCCTTGAAGGCTGGCTCCCACCCCTCGGCACCTGCCGAGCGCGGTGAACCTTTGGCCAGTATAACCTCACCACGAGCCAGATCGATAAGCATCTGCTTTGCCTCATCACTGGTGCGGTCAATCAGCTCGTGATCTGGCTGGTTGAAGTAGGACAGCAGACAGCGATAACAGCCACGAACGCAGGCATCACCATCTCGATCCACCAAAAGCTTCGCATCACCCACAGCGATGGCTTTGTCGACGTTGTCGAAGTGCATGATGGACAGCGCTTCCCGCGCCACCTTGCCCAAGGCGTGTGCGTCTTCAACCAGGCGGTTCAGGACACCGGCACCGCCCTCAGTCGCTTCATAGGCGAGGATCGAGCGCCGGTTGTCTCGGGCAGGCAATGGCTCCCCAAGGATCTCTCCCTCTTCAAGCTGATAAGTGACCGCGATGCCGCGCAGTAACGCGTGTTGGACGGTCGCAATTGTTTCGGGTGCGTAGGCGTCTGGTTCGCGGAAGCGGAGCAGAAGTGCGTTCTTGCGGTCGCGTACGATTGGCACGATGCGGACGGGTCTTGCAACATCCGGCGGAACGTCGACATCAGGATCTTCGTCTTCTGATTTCGCCCAATATCCGCTTCGGGGGTCGATGTTGAAGCCGAAGACAGTCTGGTTCTTGCGGCGCTTCAGGCCCTTGTTGATCCGACTGATTTCAGCGCTGTTGGCATACTGGAGGGCGAGGATCGATGTATCTCCACATCGGAAATCGGCCTCCGTCACCTGAAGCTGACCATCCTTCTTGGGCCACGAGAATACAGTCTGGATATCAAATCCCTGGCGAACGCGCTCCTCGTCATTCGCCGTGATCCGGTCGGCTGGCGCTGCTTCGACATTGTCAATGCGAAGTGTCCGCTGCACCGGAACCTCGCCTGCCATCGGTGAGTTACATGCGTGACAACGCTCGACTTCACCTTCGTGGCAAGCACCGCAATTGGAGCAGATGAAGATGTCTTTGGTGGCCAATTCCGAGCCATCACTGGTGCGAACCTCTGGCGGCAACTTGGCCTTCATCACCCGGTAGGCCCGACCTTCGTGATAGATCAGGCTGCGCGGCCCGAACTCGGAGATCGCGAGGAATCTTGCGCGTTGCAGAAACGAACCAGCTTTGCCCTCACCGGGGACGAAGGCGTAGAGCGGCAGCCGCGGGAAGTTGTAGCCAGGCAAAAAGCCTTCGGTGGCAAGGTACCTATACGAATAGAAATCAGATCCGTTGGTGGCCTTCCCCTGTTCAAGAATGGCGATCTGATCGCTTGCCTGCATTTGGGCAGCTTTGATCTTGCGGCGGTCTGCACCGGATAGTCCAGTAATCTCGGACCGGCTATTCGCCTCGACCAGCTGGGTCCGCGCCGAATTGTAAAGCTCACGCCAGCGGTCAAACGCGCGGTCAAACTCTTGTGGAGCGAGCATTGCGACCTCCAGGATGAAGTCATCCTCATCGCCCATCCAGACGGGTTTTCTTCCGTCCATGGATGCGAGGATTTGGTCCAGCACCCGCTTCATCGGCGCACGCGCAGCAGTCACGAGGCTTGGACGGTTAATGACGTCGATCACTTCCTGTTTCAGGGGGTACTTTGCCTGTTTCAGGTCCAGGATTTCGGGAATGTCAGGAGATAGCGCAAGCTTGGCCTCTGCCAGCCAAACGGCATGCAAGTGCGAGCGAACCAGCTCTTCATTAGTGATGTCGAGCGCAGGCGGCCGGACAACCCCGGCGACCATGTCGTTCCGGCGCTCGAAGAAATACTGGTCATGCGGGGACTGCGCCGCGCAGTAGGTGACGATGACTGCTGCTTGTCCCGAGCGACCGGCCCGACCTGCCCGTTGCGCGTAGTTGGCCGGCGTCGGCGGCACGTTGCGCAGATAAACGGCATTCAACGCCGATATGTCGACGCCAAGCTCCATGGTTGGCGAACAGAACAACGCGGGCAGGAACTGATCGGACTCACCAGATGACTTGATCTCTGCGGCATTCTCTTTGAGCTTCGCGCGGTCATCATCCTCAAAACGGAAGCGCCACTCACGCCATTCCCGCTGCCTTTGAGAAACCTGAGCGGTATGCTCGCGACCTTCCAGACCCCAATAGGTGCTCCGGCCCTTTTTCAGATCGGTCGCAATGGCGTTGTAGAGGTCGTGGAAATACCGGTTTCCCTGTGCCTGTCCGGCTCGAATGGCCTCTCCTGGTACCAGACGTACAGCAGATGGCGACAATCGCCATCCGAGCAGATCGGCCTCGATTTCGACAAGCGAAACCAAGCCCTCGCGCGCCATCAACTCTAGAAGGCCGGTCATCACGGCCAGGTAATCGGTCCTATTGAGCTTAGTTCCGACCACGCTTATCCGGTTGATAGTCCGGCCGATCCGAGAGGTATGCCCTGCACGGATAATAGTCTGCTCTTCACGTAGCCCAACACGGTCCTTTCCGGGCGCCTGAAGGAACAGGGTTGACCTGCTTCGGGGCGTTTCCTTCTGATCGATAGCCCAAGGCGTCCTCAAGAGGTTCCGCGATTTCTGCCCGACCGTGTCGAGAACTGTCAGATCGAGGGCCTCGGTGCTGACAGCCAGACCTTCCAGCATCGCGGCAAGGATTATCTTAAGCAGCTTCTTGCGGGCTGTGGCGTCGAGATCTCCGAGGGCTGGATGAACCGCCATCAGGGCTTCTCTGTCTTCGGCGATGTCGTCGAGCCCGATGAACTCGACATCAACCAGCTTGAGCACCGACAGGCTGGGGTTGGTGTAGCGCCATCCCCTTCTCAAGTCGGTCCAGACGCGGTGCGCCAAGACTTTGGCAAGTGAGCGCTGTGCGTCTTCGCGCACTACCGCGCCAGCTTCGGGGTCCAGCATCCAATGGATCCGGGAATTCTTGTTAGATGCCATGAAGCCGAGCGCCTTTACGACCCGCAGGCCGAACTCATCTTCGGCCATGCCATCCAGGCCCGCGTCGAGAACAGCGCGCAAGATCGCGCCGCGTAACAAGCTCACGAACAAGTAGTCGTTGAAGTGGCCTGCCTGAAGAGCTGCGTCCTGACGGTTGTCCGTGAATCCTAGCAGTTTTCGCTTCTCGGCGGGCACACCACTAGAGTCACCGTTCATCCACTCGAGAGCGGTTGAAACGAGGTGAGTAGTTGCAGAGCTTCGTCCTTCGCCTGAAAGGCCCGCAAGTTTGCTGCGCTCCCGCGCGCCGGGGCTCGGTTGGTCAAGACAGCATGGGCAAAACCCAAATTTGCCCGGGATGAACCAGAAACTGATCCCGTCTGGACCGTATCGCCCATCAGGTCGCACCGTTACTTGCTCTGGCAATCGGCCTTTTCGGTTGGAGCGGAGACGTTCGATGCCGTTTCGCTCTTCGCGCCAGTCTTCCGGGTAGCTTTCAGGATCGCCGTCAAAAGCATAGTCCGGGTCGCCCTCACTAGTGGGCGTCAGGTAGCCCGCTATATCGCCATCCGGGTCTGCGATGGGCGTGTCGTCAATGTTTCTGGGTAAGAAGCGTAGTCCATCGGCGTCTTCGGTCTTGGTGACGACATGGACTTCATGGCCGCATTCCCTGCAGAACCGGGTTGGATAGAGGCGATGGCCGGGCGCATCCGGGTCTTCCAGTTGGCCTTCGAACAGAACCCGTCTCGGCCGACCGGTGAGAGTCGTAAAAATCTCTCCAGCCCCGGAAATAAAGCGATGCAGTTTGAACGCGAGGAAAGCACCAAAGCCATCGCCGCCGCGTTCAGACTCTGGCAGGCTGACACGGGTCAGGAAACGCTCGAAACCAGTTCGACATGTTTCCTTGTCGAGGCCGCTATCTAGCGACAGCTGCTGTACAGCGTCGTCGAAAGGGACAGGCTTCTTGCGCTTGAGTTCTTGGCCATCATCGAGACCAATCGCGAGCTCTGCCCAGACAGCGAGGGGATGGCGGCGCAACACCTCATCCGTCAATACCTCAGGCAGTTCGTTGCCAAGTGCCGAGGCAATCTGCGGCCGGACATCTTCTAGCTTCAGGCGGTCATCCGTTGCGCGCTGAAGGGACTCGTCGATAACGGCATCGGGGCCGATCGATGCCCCGAATAGGCGAGACGCGACGTCAGCCACGGCTTTTGCGCGACCCGCTTCTGAACCCTCGCTTGCCATAGTGGCGGATGTGCCGATGCAGATCGGAGCTTTGGTTGGTGCGCAGCGATTCCGAAGGCGCCGCACAAGGATAGCTACGTCAGCGCCTTGGCGACCGCGATATGTATGCAGCTCGTCCAGCACGATGAACTCGAGTCCGCTGGCGTTGTCGATGACCTTGGTGTCCAGGGCGTCCTGCCGCGTAAGCAGCAGTTCGGCCATCATGAAGTTCGTGAGTAGGATATCTGGCGGATTGTCAGCAATCCGTTGACGCTCCTCTTGGCTTTCCTGACCTGTGTAGCGCCGAACTACGGGCTTCAGATCTTCTGGTAGCCCGGATTGGGAAATGAACTTTTCGATTTCCTTGATCTGACTATTCGCCAAAGCGTTCATTGGGTAGACGATGATCGCGCGCGTCCTGCGCGGCCGACCAGCTTTACGCGAGCGCACGATGGCGTCGACCACAGGAACGAAGAAACAGAGAGATTTCCCGGAACCCGTTCCCGTCGTCACCACATAGCTCTGACCGGCGCGAGCCTTGGCGATAGACTGAGCTTGGTGCCGGTGGAATTTTATGGGCGTAGTGCCGATCCGGAAAATCTTGGCGGTTGCCTCGTCCAGATCCCCCGATGCTACAAGTTCGTCGACCGTTGGACCCGAGAGAAATCTCGGGTTCAGCGAGAGAAGGGCATCGGGCCAGAAGCGTCCTTCATCATACTGGCGATTGATCTCGCCTGCGATGTCATCCGCTCGGACAGTGCTGAAGGAGCGCGAAAAGCGCGCGTAGGCGTCGATGAGATTGTGATCGAATTCAAAAGCTTTCATGGAAAATCCTATTGCTCCTCTGCCTGTTCTTGGCGGCCGAGGATCGCCTCTCGGTTCAAGAGCACGATCTGTTGATCTTGCGGTTTCCTGGCGGCAGGATCGGTGTCAAGCCCAAGACGCCTGAGCGAGTAGTAGAGCAACGCCCGCCGTATCTTGATCTTCGCCTTTCCGCCCCGCATCCCGTAATCGAGCGCGATCACCTTTGCCTGCGTTTCGGACAGAGCGGGGTGGGGGCCGATTTCCAGCGTCGCAGAGGCGTGCCAATCGTGATCCTGCTCGGCTGGAATGCTGCTCACTTGCGAGCTGCGGATGTCGAGGATCCGGGACAGGAGGAAGTCCTTGAACACCTCGTCGGAGAGGCAGAATGCCCGGGCATGCCAGCGGAAGCCGTCGAACGCGATGGCATGCGGCGCGATCCAGCGCCACCGGGGCTCCGGGTTGGACAGGGATTGGTACTGCACCTCGATGGCCCGAGATCGGCGGATCGCGTCGACCACGGACCGAAGAGTGGAAGGATCGACCCCGCGAGCGGGGGTGGGGGCTGAATCGTAATCTGGCAGTGCAGCGATCCAGCAATCGTCTTGGTCGAGGATGCCGTCGGCGACCGAACGCAGCTGGGAGAGGTATCGACCGGCATCAAGCTTGTCGAAGACAGGCTTGAAGCCTGGCTGGCGCACATAGGTCCGAAGACTGCGGTCGTAGTCCATGTTGTGCGGCGCGAGGCCGATGTAGCGGCTCAGATCGGCGGATGCCTGGTTCACCGACAGCCCGAACTGCTCCATTACATCGCTGCGGTTCACATGCCCCTCCCAGAACAGACGGAACTCGATGAACTCGAGCCTTTGCTCGACTCCCCAACGAAGTTCCGACCTATCGCTTTCCACCACGCTCTCCCGGCTCGGTCGATGCGCATGATTACTATGCGCGCCCATTTATTGGGCTTATCGCAACCTATCGGTGAGCGGCGCAGTATTCAATCGAAATGCTTCGAAGGATTGCCTTTCTTGGAATGTGCGCCGGGAGGGGACTAAGATTCTCGGTCAGCCGATGGCTCGACCTTCTGGCATAGCGCTCTGTACGTCTCGTTCGAACGCCTCGATGTCCGTAATCCGATAGACGACGCGGCCGCCGAGCTTCAAATACCTCGGTCCCTCCTGCGCCCAACGCCATCGTTCAAGGGTTCGGTGGCTGATCTTCCAACGCGCTGCCAGTTCAACTTGGTTCAGGCAAACTCCGCTCATTTTCGTCTCCTTTCGCGCAACTCACTTTGGTCGCACAGGAACGAAGGCGTGAGAGAATTTCTTATTCAAGTCAGTTAGTTGCCAGTCTGTGGCATCCCTTACGCTTGGTGGGAGCATCGCGCATTTATCGGTCACAACCATGACGGAGGTTTCCGCGGATCATCCGGACACTTTTCTCCCAAATTCATGGACTTATGTGCATTCATGCCTCGACCCGCCCAACTATTCTTGGACATTTCGCGGGATGCGCCTTTCCCTCCGCCACTTGCCCCCGCGAAAGCGTTCTCCCGATCCGGCTGCGGCCGAATTTTTCCGTTGTTTTAGGGGGTTATGCGGGTGGGGCTGTTAACCGGCACACTCCCCAGAAGGCCAGAAAGCGTTCTCTCCGCGCCGATA
>JANPJD010000038.1:0-7540 GCA_031425325.1 Rhodobacterales bacterium
GGTCGGTCCGAGATCGGGCCGCTCGTCAGCGAGGCGGCGCGTGACAAGGTCGAACGTCTGGTGGGCGATGCTGTGGCCAAGGGGGCCACTGTCGTCTGCGGCGGCGCGCGCCCCGAAGGCCATGGCCCGGGCTGGTTCTACGAGCCGACCATCCTGACCGGCTGCACGCCCCGGATGGACATCCTGCACGAGGAGTGCTTTGGCCCGGTGGCGGCCATCGTCCGTGTGCCGGACTTCGACGCCGCTATCGCCGCCGCGAACGACAGCGCCTTCGGCCTCGGGGCCTCGGTCTTCACGACCTCGCTCGAAGAGGCGATGGAGGCGGTCGAGCGGCTCGAGGCGGGCATGGTCTGGGTCAACAACCCGATGATCGACAACGACGCCCTGCCGTTCGGCGGCTGGAAGGCCAGCGGGCTCGGGCGGGAACTGGGTCGCGCGGGGCTCGATGCGTTCCGCCGCTCGAAGATGGTGATCGTGGATCACAAGCCGGTCCGGCAGGGTTGGTGGTATCCCTATCCCGACGACTGGTTCCTTGATGCGGGTGGCCGCAAGCATGTCGAGGACGCGACCTGAGCTTGCCCGCCCGGGACCAAGAAGAACCGCCCCGTTCAATCGCACATACCGTTCGGGCAGGTTGGCACCAACCGCGGTTGGTCAGGCAGCAGGCGTGTTGGTGCTGTCAACTGCCCCGTACTATAGCAGTTGAAACCTGATCAGGGTCCGCGTTTCGCCTTCGCGGTCGTGGTCGCGCTGCGACGATCCGCGAACCGCCCCCGACTTTTCACGTCGCGTCGCCGTGGCAGGCACTCAGCCGTCGCCCGCTTCCGCAGGTGCAGGGCGCGGGGCCGCCCCTGCGTGCATCTTCGGCCCGCACGAATGCCATCAACCCGGCGGGCGACTGCCCGTTGCGGATCAGGTGCGCCATCGCCGTCATCGTCGGGCGGGTATGCGTGTAGAACAGCTCCAGCCCCTCGCACAGATAGTTGTGGCCAGCCTCGCCGGCCTTCGAGCTTGCAAACCGGTCCTTGGGGCAGCCCCCGTTGCAAAGCTGCCGGACCGGACAGGTCTTGCACTGGCCCGTCAGCCGGTCCCGCTTGTCCAGCCCGAAGCGGTGCATCTGCGGCAGGGCGACAAGGTCGGCCAGCGGCGTGTCATGCAGGTTCCCCAGCTTGTAGGCGGGTTCGACGAAATGATCGCAGGTGTAGACATCGCCATTGTGTTCCAGCGCCGGGCCATAGCCGCAGGTAGGCGCATGGATGCACAGCAGGTGCCGATTGAAGTAGGCTTCCAGCGTCACGTCGAACATCTGGACGAAGACCTGCCCTACGTCGCGGCGCAGCCAGTCTTCATAGATGTCGATCAGGAACTCGCCATAGGCGCGGGGCAAGACCGAGCGTTCGGTGACCAGATCGCCGGTCTGGGTGTAGAGAAGGCGACTTGCGCCGGGCACCTCGCTCCAGCCCTTGTTGGCGATCGGCAAGGTTTCGGCGGTGGCGCGCTCGATGATAGGGATGAACTGCATCCACGTCGCCCCCAGCGTGTCGCGGAAGAAGCGATAGACCTCGCGCCCGCGATGCTGGTTGGCGGCATTGACCGTGCAAAGGATGTTGAACCTGACCCCATGTGCCTTCAGGCGGTCCAGCCCGCGCATGACCAGATCGAAGGTGCCCTGACCGCGCCGGTCCTTGCGATAGGTGTCGTGGATGTCCTTGGGTCCGTCCACCGAAAGGCCGACCAGGATGTCATTCTCGGCAAAGAAGGCCGCCCAGGCGTCATCGACCAGCAAGCCATTGGTCTGGAATGTCTGCGTCACGACCTGATCGGGGCGACGATGCCGCTCGATCGCGTCAAGCGCCCGACGGAAGAAGTCGATCCGCATCAGCGTGGGCTCGCCGCCCTGCCAGGCGACAGTCACCTCGGGCGTTTCGTGCGACCCGAGCAATTGGCGGATGTAGCTGTCCAGCGTCTCATCCGACATCCGGCTGCGGCTGTTGGGATAAAGGGCCTCTTTCGACAGGAAAAAGCAGTAGGTGCAGTCGATGTTGCAGGTCGACCCTGATGGCTTTGCCAAAAGGTGAAACCGCGGCGGACGCGCGGGACGGCTGGCGTCGCGCGCCCCGGTGTCGGAATCGGCCATCGTCTGCATCGTCACCCCGTGCTGCGCCGACCGCCAAGCCGGTCGAAGACCAAGGATATGGTGTCGGCGTCGAGTGGCTTGGCAAGCACATCGAGCGCGCCGGCGGACAAGCAGGTTTCGCGGGTGCCTTCGCGTTCTACCCCGGTCATCATGACGATCGGCACGTCAAAGCCGCGCCGACGTGTTTCGGTCAGGGTTTCGAGCCCGGATTTTTCGGGCATGTGGATGTCCAACAGCACGAAGGTCGGCCGCAGCGCCGGCAGCCGTGCCATCATCTCGTCGCCCGACGGGCAAAGCTCGCAGTCGATATCCAGCGACCGGACCATCCGCTGCAAGGCGCGGCCCAGCGAGGCATCGTCGTCCACCACCAAGATGCAACCCGCTGCCATCGTTCGCTTTACCTCGATCCGTCCTCAAGTGTTACACATTCGTCGGCCGCGCCAATGGGACTAGGGTCCTATGCCCGCGATCCGTCCTGCAGCCGCGACATCAGCGTAACCAGCTCGGCGACGGACTGGACGCCCATCTTGTGCATGACCCGGCCGCGGTGGACCTTGATGGTCTTTTCCGCAGCGCCCAGGCGATGCGCGATCTGCTTGTTCAGCCGTCCGAGGACGATCTCCTGCAACACCTCGTGTTCGCGCGGGGTCAGGGTGGCCAAAAGCGCCCGCACGCCCTCTACCTGCGACATCCGGCTGCGTCTCGCCTGATCCAGATCGAGCGCGGCACGGATCGCAGCCAGAAGCGTGTCGCCGTCGACCGGCTTGGTCAGGAAATCCACCGCACCCGCCTGCATCGCCTGCACCGCTGCCGGGATCGAGCCCTGGCCGGTCAGGAAGATCACCGGACACACCCCGCCGCGCTGTGCCAGCCGTTCCTGTACGGCGAACCCGCTGGTGGTCCGCAGCCCAAGGTCGATGACCGCGCAGCCGGGTAGGGCCGGGTCATAGGCGTCCAGAAAGTCTTCGGCGTCAGTGTAGCAGCGGGTCTCGAGGGAGTCCGCCCGAAGCAGTCGGTCCAGCCCGCGCAGGACCGCCGCATCGTCGTCGACGAGCCAGATCACCGTCATCCCGACGCTCTTCTTGCCGGAAGCGTCAGCACGATCCGTGCGCCGACACCGTCGGGATCGGCAAACGCAAGCGTGCCACCATGCGCCTCTGCAATGTTGCGACAGATGGAAAGACCGACGCCGAGGCCCGAGGACTTGCTGCTGACAAAGGGACGGAACGGCTTTTCGCGCTTGTCCGGCGGAATGCCGGAACCGGCATCCTCGACCATCAGGATGGCGCGGCCATCGCCAGGGTTGGCGGTCGTCACGCGCACGATCCGGACCGCTTCGGGCAGGTCACTCATCGCCTCAAGGGCGTTGAAAACCAGGTTCAAGACGACCTGCTGCAACTGTGGGGCGTTGCCGCTGGCCTCGACCGGGTCCGGGGACAGGGCCTGCTTTACCTGCGCGCCGCTTGCGGACAGTTCGTTCTGCACCAACTGGACCGTGTCCCGGACGACCTCGTTCAGGTCGACCGGCGCCATCGCGACCTCGCCCTTTACCATCAGGCGGCGCAGGCCGGTGATAGTGGAACTGGCCCGGCGTACGTCATCATTGATGTCCCGGAAGATCGCAGAGATCTCGTCAAGGTCGGGCGGCCTGCGGGCGGAGAGGCGCGTTCCCGCCTCGGCATTCGCCTGGATCGCGGCAAGCGGTTGGTTGATTTCATGCGCGAGCGATGCCGAAAGCTGCCCCAGCCGCAGATTGCGCGAGACATGGATCAGCTGGCCGCGCTCGGAATCCAGCGAGGCCTGGGTCCGCAGATAGCGCCGTCGCTGAAAGGTCAGCGCAAGGATTGTCGCGGTCTGGGCAAGGACGATCGTGGCCACGGCCATGATCCAGACCCAGTAGCGTTCCAGAAAGGTCGGTTCGTAGAACAGCACTCTGCTGTTTGCGGGCAAAAGCCGGGTCTCAAGGTCATGGCGGGTCATCGCCCGCCAGTCCACGGTCGGAAGCGCTGTTGCGCGAAACGGCTGCGGAAGCGGAACACGGTCGACCGCCATCCGCAGCATCGCGCCGATCTCGCGTCCGGTTGCATCGAGGTTCTCGACATGGCCTCCGACAATCCCGACGCCGATCTGCGTCTCATAAAGCGACCAGACGGGTGCCGCCGACGCGTCTGCCAGGGCCTTGGCAAACTGGACCGGAAGAAAGCGCCGTCCTGCGGCATCAAGATTGACCGACAGCAGCAGCACGATCGACGCAGGATCGAGCAACGCGGCCTGCGCCAGGTAGTCGTCCGCGGTTGCCTCGGGCAGCACCCGCAGCGGAACGTCCCGATAGGTGTCGCCCACCGTGGCCGCAACGGTCGCGCGCCATTGCCGGTCGAAGTTGGCCGACCCCGCAATGACGACGATTTCAGGTGCATCAGGTTGAACAGTCAGCGCGAGGTCCAGCGTCGAGCGGAAGTCGAAAGGGCTGATGATGCCGCTGAGGTCCGGGACCTCTCGGCCATTGAGCGCGGTCGCCAGACCGGCCTCGCCCAGTCCTCCGTAGACGACCGGAGCGCCGGGGGCGATCGCGTCGCGATTGTCCAGAAGAAAGGCAAGGGCATTGCCGCCAAGCACGCCCACCGCATTGAGTCCGATCCGGCTGTAGCGGTCCGCCAGATGTCTGCGGTTCAGTTCAACTTCCCGAGGGTCGTTGAAGCGCAGCATATCGAGGTATTCGATGTAGATTTCGCTGTTTGTCGTGAATTCCGGGCCAAGCTCTGCCTCGATGCCGCGGACCAGCATCTGCGCGACGGGAAGCCTGCTGTCCGACTCCACCACGATCAAAAGCCGCGTCTGGTCGTCATTGACCGACTCGG
The DNA here is from genome assembly GCA_031425325.1 of Rhodobacterales bacterium. GTDB lineage: Bacteria > Pseudomonadota > Alphaproteobacteria > Rhodobacterales > Rhodobacteraceae > Aliitabrizicola. The sequence goes on from JANPJD010000038.1 coordinate 4,996, forward strand.
CCCCTATCTCATCGGCAAAGCCGGGGGCGGATATGAGAAGCAGCAGTGCAAGGGTCCGCAAGGTCGCTTCCAGCACGGTGCGGCGCATCGTCCCCTCGCTGGCCTGGCCCGGCTGGATAGGCCCTTGGTCCAACTATTCGTACCGCTTGGCCCTCCCTAGCGTCAAGAAGACTGGACAGGCCTTGGGTTCTTGCCCGGGCCGGTCGACAGCAGTGGGGAAGGAAGTACGATGAGTGTCAGACAGAGTGCGCGGTTACTCCGATCGACCGCGATGGGGCTTGCCGCCGCCTTGGCCCTGGGTGGCGCACCCCTGATGGCCCAAGACGCCCAGAAGCCGAATATTGTGGTGATCTGGGGCGACGACATCGGCCAGTTCAATATCAGCGCCATTAACCATGGCATGATGGGCTACAAGACCCCGGCCATCGACAGCCTTGCTGCAGATGGCGCTTACTTCACGGACTGGTATGGCCAGCAAAGCTGCACCGCCGGGCGCGCGGCGTTCATCACCGGCCAGTCGCCGATCCGCACCGGCTTGACCAAGGTCGGTCTGCCCGGCGCACCCGAAGGGATGCCGAAAGAAGACCCGACACTGGCCACCATCCTTAGCGCCCACGGCTACATGACGGGGCAGTTCGGCAAGAACCACCTCGGCGACCGCAACGAATTCCTTCCGACCGTGCACGGCTTTGACGAGTTCTTCGGCAACCTTTATCACCTGAACGCCGAGGAAGAACCCGAGAACGTCGATTACCCTAAGGACCCGGCCTTTCTCGCGCAGTTCGGTCCGCGCGGCGTGATGGATTGCAAGGCGGCGGATGCCGACACCTCGCCGCTCGATCCGCGTTTCGGGGCCTGGGGCAATCAGGTCTGCACCGACACCGGCCCGCTGACCCGCAAGCGGATGGAGACCATCGACGAAGAAGTTCTGGCCCGGTCGCTCGATTTTCTTGAACGCGCCAATGCGGCGGACAAGCCCGCTTTCCTGTGGTTCAATTCGACCCGCATGCACATCTTCACGCATCTCAAGGAAGAATCGAAGGGCGTCACCGGTCTGGGCACCTATGCCGATGGCATGGTCGAACATGACGGGATGGTCGGCGAGATTCTGGCCAAGATCGACGAACTCGGCATGCGCGACAATACCATCGTTGTTTATTCCACCGACAACGGTTCGGAATCCTTCTCGTGGCCCGATGGCGGGACCACGATGTTCCGGGGTGAAAAGGCGACCCAATGGGAAGGGGGCTATCGTGTGCCAGCCTTCATTCGCTGGCCCGGCGTGATCGCGCCCGGCACGGTGAACAACGAGATTGGCGCACATGAGGACATGATGGTGACGCTGGCAGTGGCCGCCGGGGCCACCACGGTTAAGGAGGACCTCCTTGCCGGGGCCGATATCGGCGGCACAACCTTCAAGTCGCACCTTGATGGCTACGATCTTGCCCCCGCCTTGAAGGGCAAGGCAGAATGGCCGCGCAAGGACTTCATCTACTGGACCGATGATGGATCCGTGGCCGCTCTGCGCTATGGCAACTGGAAGGCCACCTTCCTTCGGCAGGATGCGCACGGCTTGGGTGTCTGGCTGGAACCGTTCGTCGCGCTGCGCGCGCCGATGCTGACCAACCTGCGGATGGACCCTTTCGAGATCGCGCATGATATCGGGATGGACTATGACCGCTGGTTTGTCGAACGTATGTACATGGTCGCCCCGGCGGGTGCGGTGGTCGGCCAGTGGCTGCAAAGCTTCAAGGACTTCCCGCCGCGTCAGACTCCAGGCAGCTTCAACCTCGACAAGGTGATGGAGAAGATCCTTACGGGAGTACAGAAGTAGACAAGACAGGCTCGGTTCGCCGGGCCTGACCTTGCGCAGGCGGCCCAAGAGAATCTCCCGGTACCCCGACACGCGGGGTACCGCTTGAATGCTGGAAGGATCGCAATCATGCGTAACCTCGCCTTTGCCCTGATGTTTTTGATGGTCGCGCCTGCATTTGCCGATCCCTTGCCCTCGTGGAACGACACAGCAACCAAGGAAACGATCATCGAGTTCGTCGAGGGCGTCACCACCCCCCGTTCGGCCGGCTTCCTGCCGGAATCGGACCGGATCGCCGTCTTCGACAATGACGGCGCGCTCTGGGCCGAGCAGCCGATGTATTTCCAGCTTTACTTCGCACTCGACGCGCTGAGTGCGAAGGCAAAGGCCGATCCGTCGATCCTGTCCAGCCCCGTGCTGAAGGCGGCGGCGGCGGGCGACCTAAAGACCGTCCTTGCGGGTGGCAAGGCCGCGCTGGCCGAGATTGTCATGGCCAGCCATGCCGACATGACGACCGAAGCCTTCGAGGCCAGCGTTGCCGACTGGGCCGCGACCGCGATCCACCCCGACACCGGCCTTCGCTTTGTCGATATGACGTACCAACCGATGACCGAGCTTCTGCGCTATCTGCGCGACGAGGGGTTCTCGACCTGGATCGTCACGGGCGGCGGCAGCCATTTCGTCCGGGCCTTTGCCGAGGATGCCTACGGGATACCGCCCCGACAGGTGGTC
>JANPJD010000039.1:0-2373 GCA_031425325.1 Rhodobacterales bacterium
GTCTCCGAGGCCTGCGGCTGCGGCGAGTCGATCAAGTTCAAGGACCAACCTGCCGAGGCTGCGGACCGGGCCTGATCCCCGTTCCCCTTCGCCGCGCGATGCCCTAAGCCTGTCACCGGGATCACGGAGGGGCAGGACATGCGGAAACTCGCGGCGGGCAACTGGAAGATGAACGGCACCACGGCTTCGCTGCCCGAGGTGCAGGCCCTGCTCGACGCGCATCCTGCCCCCGGCTGCGATGTGCTCCTTTGCCCGCCCGCCACCCTTCTGGCACCGATGGTCGCCCTCGCCGCAGGCCGCATCGCACTGGGCGGGCAGGATTGCCATGCCGCCGCATCGGGGGCGCACACGGGCGACATCTCGGCGACGATGCTGGTCGATGCAGGCGCAACTCATGTCATCGTGGGCCATTCCGAACGCCGCGCCGATCATGCCGAGACCGATGCCCTCGTGCGCGCCAAATCCGAGGCAGCGCTTTCCGCGGGCCTGATCGCCGTCGTCTGCATCGGCGAGACCGAATCCCAGCGCGATGCGGGCGAGACGCTTGCAGTCCTGCGCGCGCAGCTTGACGGCTCGGTCCCAGGTGGCGCGACCGCCGAGACCATCGTCATCGCCTACGAGCCCGTCTGGGCGATCGGCACGGGCCGCACCCCGACCCTGCCCGAGATCGCCGAGGTCCATGCCGACCTGCGCGACCGGCTGACGCGCCGGTTCGGGGCCGAGGGCGCGGGCATGCGGCTGCTCTATGGTGGCTCGGTCAAGCCGTCGAACGCAGCCGACATATTCGCGCTGCCCGAGGTGAACGGCGCGCTGGTCGGCGGGGCGAGCCTGAAGGCCGCCGATTTCGGCGCGATCATCGCCGCCCTGTCGGCGGCCTGAGGCCGCCATGACCGACATCTTGCGCCCGACGCAGGGCCAGCCTGCCGTGACGGCCAATGCAATCTGCCTTCTGTCCATGCTCACCTGGGCCTTGGGCCTGCCCGCGCTCGGCCACCTCGTGCAGGTCATTCCGCCCGTCACGCTGACCGCGCTGCGGGTCGGCCTCGCCGCGACGGTCCTGGTGCTTGTCTGGATCGCCTGGGAGGGCTTCGCCACCGTGCGCCGCGCGCGCTGGGACAGGGGGCTGGGGGTCGGCTTCGTCGTCATGGGCCTCGGCGCGGTGCTGGTGGCCGTTGCCCTTGAGCGGACCGATCCGGTGACGGTCGCGATCATCACGGCGATGATGCCGCTTGTCGGGATTGGGCTCGAGGTGATGCTGGACGGACGCCGCCTCGGGCCTGCGCTTGTCTGTGGGCTCTGCCTGTCGCTGGCCGGGGGGGTCGTGGCGCTCGACCTCGGCTCGGCCTCGCCCGACCTCGGCCTCGGGGCGCTGGCCGCCTTCGGGTCGGTCCTCGCGTTCACCTGGGGCTCCCGCGCCACTGTCACCGCTTTTCCCGACCTGACGCCGCTGGGCCGCACCGCGATCACCATCGGCGGGGCCGCCCTCTCGATGGCTGTGCTGGCCACGCTGTACGCAGCCACCATCGGGCCGCCCGCGCAATGGGACCGGATCGGAGGGACCGAGGTCGCGGCCCTTTTCGCGGCCTCGCTCGGCTCGATCGCGATCAGCCAGACGCTCTGGATCGTCTCGGTCGGCGCGCTCGGCATCGGGATCGCGAGCCTGCACATGAACGCAGTGCCGTTCTACGTCATGCTCATCACCTTCGCGCTTGGCGGCGCGTGGAACTGGGCGCAGGCGGCGGGGGCCGTGATCGTCGTCGCGGGCGTCCTCGTCGCTCAGGGCATGGTACCGAGATGGCGGCGCTGATGCGGACGCTGGCCCAGTCGCCCACCGACCCCGCTTTCGTGCAAAACCCCTATCCGTTCTACGAAACCGCCCGCGCCGCCGGTCCGTTCTTCCGCTGGCAAGACTACGACCTCGTCTGCACCCCTTCGGCGGCGGGGGTGAACGCTATCCTGCGCGACCGCCGCTTCGGGCGCGAGGTGCCGCCCGAGCTTGCCCGGCCCGTACCGCCGCACCTCGCCCCGTTCTATGCCGTCGAGGCGCATTCGATGCTGGAACTTGAGCCGCCGCGCCACACGCGCCTGCGCGGCCTCGTGCTGCGCGCCTTCACCTCGCGCCGGATCTTAGCCATGGGGCCAGAGATCGAGCGGCTCTGCCACGAGTTGATCGACGCCTTCCCCGCCAGTGAGTTCGACCTGCTGCCGGCCTTCGCGCAGCGCCTGCCCGTCATCGTCATCGCCCGCCTTCTGGGCGTGCCCGAGGACCGCGCCCCCGATCTGCTGGCCTGGTCGAACGCGATGGTGGGCATGTATCAGGCGGGCCGCAGCCGCGCCGCCGAGGATCGCGCCGTCGCAGCCACGCTCGCTTTC
>JANPJD010000040.1:0-1961 GCA_031425325.1 Rhodobacterales bacterium
GAAAAGCTGGAACAGGGCGACGACGAAGCCGCCAAGCTGCGCGCCGCCCTTTCCCGCCTGGCCGAGGCGGGATGAGCAAGGCGGCTTTCCCACGCCATCACAGTTGCGTATAAGCGAGCCAGCCCCGGCCCCGCCTTGCCCGCGAGGGCCGGTCCAAGCCAGAAAAAGAACCCCATCGAGGACGGCATGAGCAAACATTCCACCGACGCGGACGTGGCCTTCATTCAGGCGCTGGCCGAGCTTCTGAACAAGAACGACCTGACGGAACTGTCGGTGAAGCGCGAATATGCCGAGGATGACAGCCTCGAGGTGCGGGTGGTCAAGCAAGCCAATATCGTGACGACGCAGATGATGGCTCCGGTCACGGCGGTGCAGGCGGCCCCGGTGGCGGCGCCAGGCACCCCCGCCCCGATGGTCGTGGACGATCCGGCGCAGCATCCCGGTGCGGTCACCTCGCCGATGGTCGGCACGGTCTATCTATCGGCCGAGCCGGGGGCGGCGCCCTTCGTCGGCGTCGGTGCCAGCGTGACCGAGGGTCAGACCGTCCTCATCATCGAGGCGATGAAGACGATGAACCACATCCCCGCGCCCCGCGCGGGCGTCGTGAAGCGCATCGTCGTCGAGGACGGCACGGCGGTCGAATACGGCGCGCCGCTGATGATCATCGAATGAGCGCGGCCCGGGAACCTGCGGCGATGTTCGACAAGATCCTGATCGCCAACCGGGGCGAGATTGCGTTGCGCGTCGTGCGCGCCTGCCGCGAGATGGGCATCACCTCGGTCGCGGTCCATTCGACCGCCGATGCCGACGCGATGCATGTGCGGATGGCGGACGAAAGCGTGTGCATCGGCCCGCCCTCGTCCGCCGACAGCTACCTCAACAAGGCGGCGATCATCTCGGCCTGCGAGATCACGGGCGCTCAGGCGGTCCATCCGGGTTACGGCTTTTTGTCCGAGAACGCGGCCTTCGCGCAGGCGTTGGAAGATCACGACATCACCTTCATCGGCCCCTCGGCGGAACACATCCGTATCATGGGCGACAAGATCACCGCCAAGGAGACGGCGAAGGCGCTCGGGATTCCGGTCGTGCCGGGGTCGGACGGCGGGGTCGCGTCGTTCGAGGACGCGATCGGCGTAGCCGAGGGCATAGGATTTCCCGTCATCATCAAGGCGACGGCGGGCGGTGGCGGTCGGGGAATGAAAGTCGCAAAGGACGCGGCGGAACTCGAAATCGCATTCCGCACTGCGCGGTCCGAGGCGAAGGCCGCCTTCGGCAATGACGAGGTCTATATCGAGAAGTACCTCCAGACGCCGCGGCACATCGAAATCCAGGTGTTCGGCGACGGCAAGGGCGCGGCGGTGCATCTGGGCGAGCGCGACTGCTCGTTGCAGCGCCGCCACCAGAAGGTGTTCGAGGAGGCCCCCGGGCCCGCAATCACGCCAGCGCTGCGCGCGGGTATCGGCAAGGTCTGCGCCGACGCGATGTCGAAGATCCGCTACATCGGGGCGGGCACGATCGAGTTCCTCTACGAGAACGGTGAGTTCTACTTCATCGAGATGAACACCCGCCTGCAGGTTGAACATCCGGTGACCGAAGCCATCTTCGGCGTCGACCTTGTGCGCGAACAGATCCGTGTCGCAGCCGGAATGGACCTGTCCTTCGGCCAGGATGAGCTTGAGATCAACGGCCATGCCATCGAAGTGCGGATCAACGCCGAACGCCTGCCGAACTTCGCGCCCTGCCCCGGGCGGGTGCGGATGTTCCACGCGCCGGGCGGGCTTGGGGTTCGCGTCGACAGCGCGCTCTACAGCGGCTATTCGATCCCGCCCTACTACGACAGCCTGATCGGCAAGCTGATCGTCCACGGCCGCGACCGGCCCGAGGCGCTGGCCCGCCTGCGCCGCGCGCTGGGCGAACTGATCATCGACGGCATCGACACCACCGTGCCGCTGTTCGACGCG
>JANPJD010000041.1:0-23654 GCA_031425325.1 Rhodobacterales bacterium
TCCCAAGGCGACCCTCTACCGTTTCCTCCAGACGCTGACCCACCAGGGGATGCTTGCCTACGACGCGGACCGCCAGACCTATGGTCTGGGCGTGCGCCTTGTGCGGCTTGCCCATGCGGCCTGGGCGCAAAGCTCTCTCGCTCCGCTCGCACGGCCGCATCTCGACCGGCTTTCGGTCGAGGTCGGAGAGACGATCCATCTGGCCCAGCTCGACCTCGGTCAGGTGCTCTACGTCGACAAGCGCAATGCGGCCCGTCCGGTCGAGATGTTCAGCCAGGCGGGCAAGGTCGGCCCCGCCTATTGCACGGGCGTCGGCAAGGCGATGCTGGCCTTCCTGCCGCCCGAGGCACTTGAGCGCGCGCTGGAACGCCAGTCGTTCCACCGCTTCACACCGCACACGCTGGCCAGCCGCGAGGATCTGCTGGCGGAACTCGAGGCTGTCCGCGCGCGGGGCTTCGCCTTTGACCGCGAAGAGCACGAGCCCGGCATCATCTGCGTCGCGTTGCCCATCCTGACGCGAGGCGGGCGGGCGATGGGGGCGCTTTCGGTGACATCGACCACCGCTCGCAGCACCTTGGATGGGCTTGCGATGCTGGCACCCAAGATCGGTGAAACGGCGCGCTTGATCGCCGCCGAAGCGGAAAGCTGGCGCTTTCCGGAACAGGGCAGATCCTGAAACGGATCGCAGGGGGAGGATACATGTCGGGAGTGACACTCGAGCGCGTCGTGAAGCGCTATGGCGATGCACAGGTGATCCACGGAGTCGACCTGACGGTCGAGGATGGCGAGTTCTGTGTCTTCGTGGGGCCATCCGGCTGCGGGAAATCCACGCTGTTGCGGATGGTCGCCGGGCTTGAGGAGACGAGCGCGGGCACGATCCGCATCGGTGCGCGCGACGTCACGCTGGCTGACCCGAGCGAGCGGGGCGTGGCGATGGTCTTCCAGACCTACGCGCTTTATCCGCACATGACGGTCGCCGAGAACATGGGTTTCGGCCTGAAGATGACCGGCCATCCCAAGGCCGAGATCGACAGCAAGGTCCGCGAGGCGAGCCGCATCCTGAAGCTGGACGACTACCTCGCGCGCAAGCCAAAGGCCCTGTCGGGCGGCCAGCGTCAGCGCGTTGCGATCGGGCGCGCCATCGTGCGCGGCCCCGAGGTGTTCCTGTTCGACGAGCCGCTGTCGAACCTCGATGCCGAGTTGCGCGTCGAGATGCGGGTCGAGATTGCGCGTCTGCATCGCGAGATCGGCGCCACGATGATCTATGTGACGCACGACCAGGTCGAGGCGATGACGTTGGCCGACAAGATCGTCGTGCTGCGCGCCGGGCGGGTAGAACAGGTCGGCCGACCGCTCGACCTCTACCACGATCCCGACAACCGGTTCGTCGCGGGCTTCATCGGCTCGCCAGCGATGAACTTCGTCGGCGGCACGACCGAGCGGGGGGCAATCCGCGCCCCAGGCCTTGGCCCAGCGACGCTTCCCTCAGCCGTCGCACTGCCGGGGGTTGGTGCTGCTGTCACCGTCGGGCTTCGGCCGCAGCACCTTGCGCTGGAAACGTCAGGGTCCACGCACCGGGTCGACCTTACCGAGGCGCTGGGCGGCGTGAGCTACATCCACCTGACGGCCGAAACGGGCGAGAAACTGGTCGTTGAATCGCGGGACGATCCGAAAGTCTCGCCCGGTGACCGTGCTGGCATCCGGTTCGATCCGGCGGATGCCATGGTCTTTGACGAAACCGGCGCCCGCCTGCGCTGAGGCAGTGGTCCGGCCGGGGCGCGCTGCCTGGCCGGGGCGTGCCGTCAGCCTTTCTCGGCCTTGTCGGCGGGCGTCGCGTTCAGAAGGCCATAGCGCTCGCCTCCAAGCTTTTCGTAGAGGCCAAGCTGGGTCTCGAGAAAGTCGATGTGGCCTTCCTCGTCCTGAATAAGCTCTTCGAAGAGGACCTTGGTCGGAAAGTCGTTCACCTGGTCGCAGTAGTTGCGCGCCTCGATGTAAAGGCGGCGGGCATCGTGCTCGGCGGCGAGGTCAGCCTCCAGCGTCTCGCGGACCGTCTGGCCGATCCGCAGGGCATCCAGCTTTTGCAGGTTGGGATGCCCTTCAAGGAAGATGATCCGCGCAATCAGCCGGTCGGCGTGGTGCATCTCCTCTATGCTTTCCTCGCGCGACTTCGCCGCAAGGTGGCCAAAGCCCCAGTCTTCCTGCAAGCGGTAGTGCAGCCAGTACTGGCTGACTGCCGTCAGTTCAGACCGCAGAGCCGCGTTCAGATAGTCGATGACCTTCGTGTCGCCCTTCATGTGATTCCCTGTGGTTGGCGCGGTCGAGGGCGGGTCCCTCGAAATTCCGCGGGTGCATGGGTACTTTGAAACTGTCGCATACGCGCATGGAGTCCAGGAAAAGCGGCATGCAGCCGCCGCAATCGGCACGTTTTCCCAAGGCGCGATAGATCTTGCCGGCCGTCACGATGGTTGTGGGGTCGGAGGCCCGCATCCAGTCGACAGCCGCGCGAATGTCGTGATCGGTGATCGACTGGCAGTGGCAAACGATCACCGCGAAGCCCTCGGACTGCGCGGGCCTTGGCCTGCCTGCGGGCGGATCATCCCCGAGAGTGGTCTGGGCATGGCACTCACTTTGGCACTCACTTTGTCAGGATCAGCTTGCCCGCGCGCGTGATACGCAGCACGTAGACCTGCCCGTTCAGCACGATTTGCGCTTGGGCGCCGCCTTGGGTCAACGCGGTCGCATCGTGCTGGGGCGGGGTGGCCAGCACGGTGAATTCTGTGCGCGCGTTCATGCGACCCGCTCCATCCGGTCAAACAGCGCTTCGTAGGCCGAGGTAGGAAATGCGCCGTCCGTGGCCTGACGCAGTGCGGACAGAAGGTCAGGCGCGACGGTCGGAAGATGCGGACTCGGTCCGGTGACCGAAAACAGCCGACGCGGATCTGGCAAGCTGAAACCTTTGAAGAGGGGAAGTTTGGTCATCTCGGGTGTCCTTCGACTGAGCTGTCCGGGCTCACCGCAAGGGCTGGCTGGGGATGCTCAAACCTTACTGAAACAGTCAGTAATGTAAAGACTGATTCTTTCAGTCACCCATCGCCGCGAAGATGCACAGTGCCGCGCCGGGCCGCGAGGTCGATCTGGCGCTGTCGTTCGCGAAAGCGGGCACGGTCGGCGTCGGTATGCTCGCCATGGCACCGACTGCAACTGACGCCGGGCTCGAACAGGCCGCCCTCGGTTGCCACTGCGTCCAGTGGCCGACGGCAGGCGCCGCAGGTCCGCAGGTCGCCCGCCGCCAGCCCATGCCGCACCGACACGCGCTGATCGAAGACGAAGCACTCGCCCTGCCAGAGGCTTTCCTCGGGCGGCACCTCCTCGAGGTATTTAAGGATACCGCCTTGCAGGTGAAACACGTCCTCCACGCCCTGCGATACAAGCCAGCTTGTCGCCTTCTCGCAGCGGATGCCGCCCGTGCAGAACATCGCGATGCGCTTGCCGGCGAGGCGCTCCGCATTCATCCGCCACCAGTCCGGAAACTCCGAAAAGGTCGCCGTCCCCGGGTCGACGGCCCCGGCAAAGCTGCCGATTGCGACCTCGTAGGCGTTCCGGGTGTCGATCGTGACGACATCCTCCGACGCGATCAGCGCGTTCCAGGCCCGCGGGGCCACATACCGACCAACCAACCTGTCCGGGTCGACGCCCGGTTGTCCCATCGTCACGATCTCGCGTTTGACGCGGACCTTCAGCCGGGTGAAGGGCATCTTCGGGGCTGTGCTTTCCTTGACCGCCACATCGGCGCAGCCGGGCAGGGCGCGCACGGCGTCAAGCGCCCGATCCAGTCCCCCCCGGGGGCCTGCGATGGTCCCGTTGATCCCCTCGGTCGCAAGCAACAGCGTGCCGCGCACGCCGCCGTCCTCGCACACCTGTCGCAGGCCGTCGCACAGGGCCTTCGGGTCGTCGAACCGCGCAAAGCGGTAAAGGGCTGCGACAGGGATCATGGCGATCCGTTTAGTCCCGCCGCAATGCTTCGCACAAGCCCTGCGCCTTGACCTGACGGGACGCCCAACTTACCGAGGGACCCAGAAAAGCACGAGGCAGCCATGTCACCCACCTCGCCCGGTCCGACGGATGCCCTGATCGTGATCGACGTGCAGAACGACTTCTGTCCCGGTGGTGCGCTTGCCGTGGCCGAGGGCGACCGCGTCGTGCCAAGGATCAACGAGCTGCTAGGGGACTACCCGGTGCGGGTTCTGACGCAGGACTGGCATCCGGCAGACCACGCCTCGTTCGCGGCCAATCATCCGGGGGCCGCGCCGTTCAGCGTGACCACGATGCCCTATGGACCGCAGGTGCTCTGGCCGGTGCATTGCGTGCAAGGCACCGAGGGGGCCGCGTTCCACCCTGATCTGCGGATCGACCGTGCCGACCTGATCCTGCGAAAAGGATTCCGCGCGGCGATCGACAGCTATTCTGCCTTCTTCGAGAATGATCGCACGACCCCGACGGGCCTCGACGGCTACCTGCGCGCACGAGGGGTGACGGCGATCACTCTCGTCGGGCTCGCGACCGACTTCTGCGTCGCCTACTCGGCGCTCGATGCGGCGCGGCTCGGCTTCGGCGTCACGGTCCTTGAGGGGGCCGCGCGGGCCATCGACCTCGACGGATCGCTCGACCGGATGCGGGCCGAGATGACCGCCGCCGGCGTGCGGCTGGAGCTCTGAGATGGTCGATATCGCAACGCGGGTCTACAACCACAAATGGAAGATCGATCCCATCGTGCGGTCGCTGATCGACACCGACTTCTACAAGCTCCTGATGTGCCAGTCGGTGTTCCGCAACAAGCCCGACACGCGGGTCACCTTCTCGCTGATCAACCGCAGCACCCATGTCCGCCTCGCCGACTTGGTGGACGAGGGGCAGTTGCGCGAGCAGCTTGATCACGTCCGGACGCTGCGCCTGTCGCGCGGCGAAAGCACCTGGCTTCGGGGCAACACGTTCTACGGCAAGCGTCAGATGTTCCGGCCCGATTTCATGCAGTGGTTCGAGGGGTTCAGCCTGCCCGACTACCACCTCGAAAAGCGCGACGGGCAGTACGAGCTGACCTTCGAGGGCCGCTGGCCCGATGTCATGCTGTGGGAGATTCCCGCCCTTTCGATCCTGATGGAGCTTCGTAGCCGCGCCGTGCTCGAAACCTTCGGGCGGTTCGAGTTGCAGGTGCTTTACGCCCGCGCGACCACGAAGCTGTGGGAAAAGATCGAGCGGCTTCGCACGATCGAGGGCGTGCGGATTGCCGATTTCGGCACAAGGCGGCGCCATTCGTTCCTCTGGCAGGACTGGTGCGTCCAGGCGATGATCGAAGGGCTCGAGGCCAAGTTCACCGGCACGTCGAACTGCCTCATCGCCTATCGCCGCGAGGTCGAGGCGATCGGCACCAACGCGCATGAGCTTCCCATGGTCTATTCCGCCCTCGCGCCCACCGATGCGGCGCTGGCCCAGGCCCCCTATCAGGTGCTGGCCGATTGGCACGAAGAGCATGACGGCAACCTGCGGATCATCCTGCCCGATACCTATGGCACCGAGGGATTCCTGCGAAACGCGCCCGACTGGCTGGCAAGCTGGACCGGCATCCGCATCGACTCGGGCGACCCTGCGACGGGTGCCGAAACGGCAATCCGCTGGTGGCAATCGCGCGGCGAAGACCCGCGCGAAAAGCTGGTGATTTTTTCGGACGGGCTGGATGTCGATGCGATCGAGGCGCTTCACCGCCGTTTCGCAGGCCGGGTGAAGGTCAGCTTCGGCTGGGGCACGATGCTGACCAACGACTTCCGTGGGCTTGTTGCAGGCGACGCGCTCGCCCCGTTCAGCCTTGTCTGCAAGGCGGTGTCCGCCGACGGGCGTCCGACCGTCAAGCTATCCGACAACCCGAACAAGGCGCTTGGCCCGAAGGACGAGATCGCGCGCTACAAGCGGGTTTTCGGCGTCTCGGATCAAATGGCCGAGGCGGTCCTCGTCTGACCGCTCACCAAGGCGCGTGCCCGTCGAGCATCGTCGTGGCAAGGCGCACCGCCCGGTCGATATGGCTGCGGATCGTCGGATGCCCCGGTTCGAGGCGCGGGATCATCCACCCGACCGAGGCGCAGCATCGCATGAGCGTGAAAACCGGCACAATCTCAGGGTCGAGCGGCAGGCCGCGCGCATAGCCCACGATCAGCGCATTGGCGATCCGGGGCAGGGCCGGCTCGGTCAGGCTTTGAGACAGGACCGTGCCAAGATCATAGGCCGGATAGCCGAAGCCTGCGTCATCGAAGTCGATGAGCGACAGGGACGGGCCGTCCACGAAGACATTCTCGCGCAGAACATCGGCGTGGATCAGGCGAAGCGGCTGATGGCCAGCATGCGCGCCGATCCGCGCTCGAAGAAGGTCGCGCGCCCGCGACAAGCAGCGCGCCTCGTCAGGGGTCAGCGCCGGGTGCTCCCAGAACCGGCCCCAGAAAGGATGCTGTCCCAGCAGCCCGTCAAGGTCCCACCGCGGTCTCTCGAACCCGTCGGGCAGATCCAGCGCCTCCGTCTCGGCGTGGAGCCGGGCTAGGAAGGCACCAAGGTCTTCGTGCAGCGCCTCCCGTTCGGCCGGGGTGCCGCCCAGCGGCACGCCCGCCTCACCCAGCGGCGCGCCGTCGATCCAGCTGACCGCCGAGGCATGGCGCGTCCCGTCGAAGGTCACGACTGTCTGGCCGCCGTCGGTGGGAAGCGGGCGGGGAACAGACAGGCCGCGCTCGGCCAGCGCACCGCACCACCACAGCTCGGACCTGATGGCGGTGGCAGACTGATAGCCCTGCCGGTGCAGCCGCAGCGCTGCGCGGCCCTGCGGGACGGCGATCTCGTAGACCTCGTTCTCGCGCGCCTTGATAAGCCTCACAACCCTGCCGCCGAACGCCGCCGCCGCCCGATCCGCCAGCGTCATGCCGTCACCGGCGTCTCGGCCAGCACATCGCGCAGCGCATCCGCGAGCTGGTCGGCGTTGTCCTTCGAGAACGGCATAGGCGGGCGGATCTTGAGCGTGTTGCCCGCGCGCCCGATGCGGTTCAGCAGAAAGCCGCGTGCCACCATCCGCTCGACCACCTCGGCCACAAAGTCGCTGGCCGGGGTCATGCGGTCGTCGAGCACGAACTCGAGGCCGACGAACAGACCGGCGGCGCGGACCTCGGCCAGCAAGGGATGACGGAGAGCGCCGAGCCGTTCGACAAGAAGCCGGGTCACGGCTGCGGCGTTCGCCTGCAGCCCCTCGTCACGGATCACGTCGAGCACCGCAAGGCTCGCGGCAGCGGCGACCGGGCTACCGCTAAAGGTGTTGAAGTAGCCGAAGGCGTTGCGGAACGCGGCCATCACGTCTGGGCGAGCCAGCACCGCCGCAACGGGATATCCGTTGGCCATCGGCTTGCCCACGGTCACGACGTCGGGCGCGAAACCCAGCCAGTCATGCCCCCAGAAGTGGCTGCCAACCCGCCCGAAGCCGGGCTGCACCTCGTCGCACAGGACCAGCCCGCCCGCCCGCCGGATCACCTCGACGGTAGGGTCGAGAAAGCCCGGCGCGACTGTGGGGATGCCTTCGTTGGCGAAGATCGGGCAGAGCATCATGCCAGAGAAGCCGTGGCCCGCCGCCTCCAGTTCGCCGATCGCCCGCGCAACCTCAGCTGCGAAAGCTGCGGCCTGCCCCTCGACCGTCCCGCCCACCGGCCGCAACGAGTCCGGCGCGGGCACCAGCCGCACGTGCCCCGGATAGCCGCCGATGGGCGGGCGGCGCGTGGACAGCACCGACGTCGCCGCCGTGTTGCCGTGATAGGTGTTGTCCGTCGCGATGATGCCGGTCTTGCCCGTCATCGCCTGCGCCATGCGAAGCGCCACATCGTTCGCCTCTGACCCCGTGCAGGTCATCAGGGCCTGTGTCAGCCCGTGCGACAGCGTAGCCGTCAGCCGCTCGATATAGTCGAGCACAAGGTCGTGCAGATAGCGCGTGTGGGTGTTCAGCGTCGCTGATTGTCGGGCGATCGCCTCGACCACTTTCGGGTGGCAATGGCCGACATGTGCGACGTTGTTGTAGCAGTCGAGGTAGCGCCGCCCCGACGCGTCCCACAGCCAGACACCCTCACCCCGGACGAGCGTGACCGGATTGCGGTAGAACGTCGGAACATTCGGCCCCATCAGCCGGGCGCGCCGGTCCACCAAGGTCTCGGTCATTCCTCCTCCGTGGGGCGTGCGCGGCCTGCCTTCACTTCGCCGCGCACGGCCTTGGCCACCAGCCGCCGGCGCTGGCTGCCGAGGGTCGGGCGGGTGGCAACACGGCGCTTGGGCGCGACAAGCGCCTCGCGGATCATTTCGACCAGTCGTTCTCGGGCAAGCTCGCGGTTGCGCGCCTGGCTGCGCGTCTCCTCGGCGCGGATGACGATTGCCCCTTCCAGCGTCCAGCGCCGTCCCGCAATGCGTTTCAGCCGGGTCTTGACGGGTGCGCTGAGATGCGGCGAGCGGGCCGCTTCGAACCGCAGTTCTACCGCCGTCTCGACCTTGTTCACGTTCTGACCGCCAGGGCCGGACGAGCGCGAGAAGCTCTCGGTCAACTCCCAGTCCTCGAGGGCCAGCGTCTCGTTGATCCGCAACATGACCGGCAGGCTAGTCGGCCTGCCCAAAAAGAGAAAGGGCCGCCGTTAAGCGACCCTTTCCGAGTTCAAGGAGATGGGCCAGTTAGGTTTCAAGCCCAATCAAAGGTTGGTTCTCCAGGGGGCTGCCCCTAGCAAACACACCCTCCGACTGTCCCGACACCTATCTCCAATATCCCTCTAGACACTGGATCACCTCCTTTCAAAATGGTTGCCGATAATCAAAGCCTGCCCACAGATTTTGTGTTTGTCAAAAGTTTTTACGCTACCCTTGCTGCAATTCTTGCCACCAGAAGGCGAAACGGCACAAGCGCCAGAACGGCGAGCAAAAGCTTCACCGACCAGTCCGCGACCGCAAGCGAGGTCCACAGCGGCGCAGACGGGCCAACGCCCAGAAGCGCCAGATGTTCGTTGGCCCATGACACATCGTTGGCAGGCTCGAGCCAGGCCAGCGAAGCCGAGAAGGCGATGGTGAAGAAGATCACCGTGTCGAGCGATGCGCCCACCAGCGTCGAGACCAGCGGTGCCCGCCACCAGGCACCGCTCCGAAGCCTGTCGAAGATCGCGACGTCCAGCATCTGTGCCGCGAGGAATGCGATGCCCGAGGCAAGTGCCACGCGGAGGGTCACCAGCGGCCCCGCCTCGCCGATGATCTGGGTGCCGACCAGCGAACAGCCGACGCCCGTCGCAAAGCCCGCCCAGACGACCGTCCGGGCGGCGCGCGCGCCCTGAAAGCGATTGACCAGATCGGTCACGAGAAAGGCGAAAGGATAGGTGAATGCCCCCCAGGTCAGCCATTGGCCGAACAGGTGCTGAACGAGGATGTTCGAGGCAAGGACGATCGCGGCCATTGCGGCCACGCCGGGCAGAAGCGAGTTCTTCATCTTGGACCGTTTTGACAAGGGTGCGGAGACTTGATCCGCAACGCGCGGATCGCGCCGCCTACCGCGTGCGGCCGATCCGGTCAATCGGGCAGGCGAAACTCGACGATCTCGGTGCCGAGCACACGGAGGAAATTGTCGTCGGCCACGAGGGTAAGGCGAAGCGCGCCCGTCCGGTCGCGCCAGACCGCGATGCCCTCGAGGTTACCGAAGTGGCCCGGCGGGGTTTGCAGCACCGTTTCGCCCGCCGCTACCCCGGCCTCGCCATTCAGACGCCGGACCTGCGAGGCGAACCCTCTCGGGCCATGGAACTGCCGTTCGAGAACGTAAAGCCGCCCGTCCGGCCCGACATCCGCCCCGACCGGCACGAAGCCCCCGACGGGCGTAAGCCGGACCGGAACCGTCCACTGCGTTCCGTCAAAGCGGTGGACGTCGAACGCGCCGTCACGGGGCGCTTCCGGGATCGCCCAGAGGTGCCCCTTTGCGTCGACCGCAAGGGCTTCGATGCCCGCGTTCCAGTCGAGGTCTGCAAAGGCGGGCGGAATGGGCAAGCGATCCGGGGGCGCGTCGGCATCCGCATAGCGGACCACGCGCGACAGCCATTCGAAGGCGACGTGGATCGATCCGTCCCGGCCGGCCGCCAGCCCCTCGGTGTCCATGCGGAACTCTGGGTCCGGGACGACGTCGGGCAGTGCGAGGCGCGCCAGACGGTCCACCTCGACCTGTGCGATCCGGTCGTAGCCGCCGCGGGTAAAGCGCCCCTCGATCAGCAGTCCGCGGTCGGTGATCGCCTGGAATCCGAGGCCGTCCTCCGTCACCTCGATGCCGGACACGCCTCCGAACCGATCATCCGGGTAGCGCCAGTCGTAGGAACCGAAATATCCGTGCAGCCCGGTGCGGTCGGCAAGGCTGGCGGGTCCGGTCGCGAGCACTGCCCCCGCGATCAGCGCGAGGCCAGAACGCCAGAGCATTGGCGGGGCAGATCGGCCATCGTGAACTCGCGCGGTCCGCGCTTGCGGGGCTCGGCAGCGGGCGGCTTTGCGACCTTCGGCGGGTTGAGGTAGTCGGTCACCCACCAGGTCAACGTATCGTCGCAGCCATTCCCTCCGTTGGAGAGTTCCCGCACGGTGGGCTTCTGGTCCTCGCACAGCCGCGCGCCGCGCGGGCATTTCAGGCGGATGTGGAAATGGGTGTCATGCCCTGCCACGGGACGGATCTTCTGCAACCAGTCGCGGTCCCGGCGCTGGGCGGTGCGGCACATCTCGATCTTGACGGCGGCGGCCACGAAGATGCGGTCCACCCGCGCGTCCGACGCTGCGGCCCGCAGCAAGGCATGGTGCGACGGGGTCCAGTTCGAGGTGACGCTGCGCTGGTCGGCAGAGCGGACGGGGATCGAACTGATCTTCTCGCGCTCGGCCCGGCTGAGGTCGAGGCGGCTGGGGGGCAGCATCCACACATCTGCGTCCAGCCCGATCTGGTGGCTGGCATGGCCCGAGGTCATCGGTCCGCCCCGCGGCTGACTGATGTCACCGACATAGACGCCCGCCCAGCCCAGTTGTTGCGCCGTGTAGCCAAGCTGCTGGAGGAATGTCACCATCTCGGGGTGGCCCCAGTTGCGGTTGCGGCTGAGGCGCATGGCCTGCCAGGCGGGTCCCGTCTCGGGCAGTTGCACGAGACCTGCGGCACATCCCCGCGAGTAGGCACCGATCGGCATGGGGTTTTGCGATGACGCATCGTCCATCGACCCGAAAAGCCGGTTCGCGAGCGGTTCGGCCGCCGCCGGCATCGCCAGCATGATCACAAGAGCGGAGAGAAGACTGCGGATCATTGGATGGATTCGTCCCCGTTTGGCCTGACCCACAGTAGCAGCACGAGGCCGACAAGAAAAAGGACGATCAGCGGCGTGATGCCCCACTGCTGGCTGCCCGTCAGGCTTGTGACCACGCCGATCGAAAGCGGCGCGACGAAGGACGTCGCCTTGCCCGCAAGCGCATACAGGCCGAAGGCTTCGGTCATGCGCGCGGGATCGGCCTGGCGAACCATCATCGTCCGGCTCGCCGATTGAAGCGCCCCACCCGCTGCGCCGATTCCCGCGCCGAGGAAGTAGAAGGCAAGGTCGGGCAGGCGGCTGTCGGGGCCGACCATCTGTCCGAACACTGACTCGCGCGTCACGAACACGACCGCGATGGCGATGCCGGTCAGGGCGACAACGCATGCCAGGATGACGGGCTTCGGCCCGTAGCGTCCATCCGCCCGCCCGCCGATCCACGCGAAGAGTGCGCCCGTTACGACGGCAAGGATGCCGAACACGCCGACATCCGTGACGCCCCAGCCCAGCACGCCCACCGCATAGATGCCACCGAAGGTGTAGAACCCGTTCAGCGCGTCGCGGTAGGCCATCGACGAAAGAAGGTAGGCCGACAGGCTGCGGCGCGCGGGAAGGCGACGCAGCGTGGCGCGAAGGTCCGGCCAGGCCGACCGTGCTGCTGCGGCGACGCCGATTTGGTCGGGCCGTCGTTCCTCGCGCACCCAGAGGAAGAAGGGGACCATGAAGATCGCATACCAGATGGCCGTGATCGGCCCGACCGCGCGCGTGCCCTCGCGCGCCTCGGGATCGAGGCCGAAGATCGGAGCGATTCCGATCAAGGTCCGCCCCTGCGGCCCTTCGGCAAAGAAGAGAAGCATCAGGATCAGCGCCACCAGCCCGCCAAGATAGCCGAACGCCCATCCGCTGCCCGAGATCCGGCCGATCCGGTCGGCCGGGGCAAGGTCGGGCAGCATCGCATTGGTGAAGGTGGTAGCGAACTCCATCCCGATCAGGCCAAGCCCGAAACAGGCCATCACGAGCCACAGGTTGACGTCGCCGGGGGCCGCGAGCCACAGGCCCCAGGCGCCCGCAACATACATGATCGAGAAGACCGCGACGAAGCCGACCCGCCGCCCCGCCCGGTCCGCAACCGCCCCGAGCAGCGGTGACAAGAGCGCGACAACCAGACCCGCCGCACCGATCCCATAGCCCCACACGGACTGAGCGGTCGTGCCGTCGCCGAGAAGATCCGCGATGTAGGGCGCGAAGATGAAGGTCAGAAGCAGCGTGTTGTAGGGCTGGCTTGCCCAGTCGAAGAAGTACCAGCCCCAGATGCGGCGATCAGCCTCGGTCATGTCGCATGTCCCGTCGTCCGGCATCTCCCGGACCTTTCGGCCCGCACCAGACAGCGAAATGCACCTTCGTGCAACATCAGCCGCGCTCGGGCGGCCAGGGACGGCGCGCGTCGGCCTGGGTCCAGGCCGCGACCCAGTCGGGCAAAGCGGGGCTTGGCTGGCTCAGCCCCATCGCGACGATCACCTGCTCTGGTGGAACGATCCCGGCGGCAGAGGTGACGGCCGACCGCAGCAGCATGTGGCTGGTGCACTCGGCGCCCCTCCACATGCTTTGCTCCATGTAGAAGAACCGGGCGTCCCAGCCGATGCAGCGGCTATGCATCTCGACCACATCCCACAGCCGCACCCGTCGCCGATAGCGCGTCGACGCCCCTGCAACCGTCATACCCCAGCCCTTGGATCGGGCGGTCGAGGACAGTCCGGTGCGGATGCCGAGCGGGATGCGACCGAGGTCATAGAGGGTCAGCGTGCGCCCGTTGTTCAATTCGACCCACGGATCAAGGTCCTGCGGCCAGCAGCGGTGATGCGAGACATGCGTATCGGTCACCCCGAGCGGGCTTGCGTTGCGCGTGTGCCAAAGCTCGCGCGCCAGCCGAAGGAAAGGGTACATCGCGGGGTCTCCACTGCCTGCGGTCGAATGCCCCGCAGCCCGGCATGCGTCAAGCGGAACCCTGCGGAAGCGGTTGCCCTTGGCGACGGTGCCGGATACCTCTGGCAACCACAGGTTCAGGGGGCCCTTTCATGACATCGCTGCTGGAGATCCTGCTTCTGGTGCTGAACGTCGCGCAGTTCATCGTTTTCGCGCACATCATCATGAGTTGGCTCATCAACTTTCAGGTTCTCAATCTGCGGCAGCCCCTGGTTGGGCAGGTCTGGGATGGCCTGAACCGTCTTCTGGAACCCGTCTACGCCCGCGTCCGGTCGATCCTTCCCGCGATTTCGGGGATCGATCTTGCGCCGCTGGTCGTGCTGCTGGCGATCTATGCCCTGCGGATCATCCTGATGAACAACGCCAGCGCGTTCGCCTGACAGGCGACGCCAAGGCTGATGACCAGACCGACCGACCTTCTGCACTCTGTGTTTGGCTTTACCGGCTACCGGCCCGGACAGGAAGAGATTGTCGATGCCGTCGTGGCCGGTCGCGACGTGCTGGCAATCATGCCGACGGGGGGCGGCAAGTCGCTGTGCTTCCAGCTTCCGGCGCTCTGCCGCGACGGGGTAACGGTCGTCGTCTCGCCCCTGATCGCGCTGATGCGCGACCAGGTCCGCGCGCTGAAGGCTGCAGGGGTCGAGGCGGGGGCGCTGACCTCGGGCAACACCGAGGAAGAAACCGAAGCCGTCTTTCGCGCGCTCGACGAGGGTCGGCTGAAGCTTCTCTACATCGCGCCCGAACGGCTTGCGTCGGCAGCCACCGTGCAGATGCTGCGGCGGATCGGCACCAGCCTGATCGCGGTCGATGAGGCGCATTGCGTCAGCCAGTGGGGCCATGACTTTCGCCCCGACTACCTGCGGATCGGCGATCTGCGCCGCACGCTGCGGGTGCCGCTGGCCGCCTTTACCGCGACGGCGGACGAAGAAACGCGGGCCGAAATCGTCACGCGCCTGTTCGACGGCACGCCGCCCGAGACCTTCCTGCGCGGCTTCGACCGCCCGAACCTGCGGCTCGCCTTCGCCGTCAAGGACACACCGCGCCAGCAGATCCTGTCCTTCGCTGCCGCCCGCAAGGGTCAGTCGGGCATCGTCTATACCGCCACCCGCGCCAAGACCGAGACCCTGTCGCAGGCCCTGCGCGATGCGGGGCATTCGGCCTGCCACTATCACGGCGGCATGGAGGCGGACGAGCGGCGGCGCGTCGAGGTGCGGTTTCAGCAAGAGGACGGGCTGATCGTCGTGGCGACTGTCGCCTTCGGAATGGGCATCGACAAGCCCGACATCCGCTGGGTTGCCCATGCCGACCTGCCGAAGTCGGTTGAGGGATATTATCAGGAGATCGGACGCGCCGGACGCGACGGTGCGCCTGCCGACACGCTGACGCTCTATGGTCCTGACGACATCCGGCTGCGCCGCAGCCAGATCGACGAAAGCCCCGCCCCGTCCGACCGCCGCGCTGCGGACCATGCCCGCCTGAACGCGCTGCTGGGGCTGGCCGAGGCCACGGCGTGTCGGCGGCAGGTCCTGCTCGGCTATTTTGGGGAAACATCCGAACCTTGCCGCAACTGCGACCTCTGCGAGGCTCCTGCACAGGTGTTCGACGCGACCGAGGCGGTCCGCAAGGCGCTATCGGCGATCCTGCGGACCGGCGAATGGTTCGGGGCGGGGCATCTGATCGACATCCTGACCGGCACGCCGACCGCCAAGGTGCGAGAGCGGGGCCACGACCAGTTGCCGACCTATGCGGTGGGACGCGACCTGTCCAAGCCCGCCTGGGGGGCGGTGTTCCGCCAGATGATGGGCCGCGACCTTGTGCGTCCCGATCCCGAACGCCACGGCGCGCTTCGCATGACCGACGCGGCGCGCCCGATCCTGCGCGGCGAGGCGCAGATCAGCCTGCGGCGCGATACGATCCAGTCCGCTGGCCCGCGCCCCGCCGTCCGCAGCCTTGTCGGCGACGAGGATGCGCCGCTTCTATCTGCGCTCAAGGCCAAGCGACGGGCCTTGGCCGAGGCAGCGGGCGTCCCGGCCTATATCGTCTTTCCCGACCGCACGCTGATCGAGATGGCCGAGCGTCGACCGCGCACGCTCGACGACATGGCGGGCATCACCGGGATCGGCGCGAAGAAGCTGGAGAGCTTCGGGGCCGCGTTCCTCGAGGTCATCACCGGGGCCGAGACCGTGCCCCTGCACCCGCAGCGGATGCGCCTTGCGGGGCGCGAGGCGGGGCCGCTCTTCGACCGTCTTTGTGCCATCCAGCTTGAGTTGCAGCGCGGCGACGATGGGACGGGCAAGCCGCTCAGTTGCAACTTCACGATGCTTCGCAAGATCGCCGAGGCGCGACCCTCGACCCTGTCCGAGCTTGAGGGGATCGCCAGTCTGGGACCGCAGAAGATCGAGCGCTTTGGCCCGGCCTTCCTTGAGGCGATCCGCGATGGGTGACTGGACAGGTGCGCCGCTCCGCTTACCTGTCGGGTGCAGGAGGACCCCATGCTGACCGTCATCTCGCCCGCCAAGCGGCTGAACGACCCCGCCGGGCCGCTGCCCGAAGGGCTAGAGCCAAGCCCGCCCGCCTTCACGACCGAGGCCAACCGGCTGGTGCGGATCGCGCGGCAACTGTCGGTCGCCGAGTTGCAGCAGCTTATGGACATATCTGAGCCCCTCGCGCGCCTCAACGCCGACCGGTTCCGCACCTTCCGTGCCCGGCCTGACGACAGACATCTCGCCCCGGCGGCCTTCCTGTTCGCAGGGGATACCTATCAGGGCTTCGATGCCCCGAGCCTTGACGCCGACGCGCTGCGCTGGGCGCAGGACCGGCTTCGCATCCTGTCGGGCCTGTACGGCCTGCTGCGGCCGCTCGATGCGATCCAGCCCTACCGGCTCGAGATGGGCAGCCGCCTCGCCAATCCGAAGGGGGCGACGCTTTATGCCTATTGGGGCGACAGGCTTTCCCGTGCCCTTGTCGCGGCGGCCACCGAGGTGGGGACGGACACGCTCGTGAACTGCGCGAGCGAGGAGTATTTCGGAGCGGTGGATCGCAAGCGGCTGAAGCTGCGGGTCGTGACGCCGGTCTTCCTCGAGGAGAAGGGAAACGAGGCGCGGGTGGTCAGCTTCTTCGCCAAGCAGGCGCGGGGCGCGATGGCGCGGTTTCTTGTCGAGAACCGTGTGACCGAAGCCTCAGAACTGGCGGCATTCGACGCGCGGGGCTACCGGCACCGCCCTGATCTGTCCGCTCCGGGCCGGCCGGTGTTCCTCCGCGCAAGCCAGGAGTGACGCTGCATCGGATGTCGCCGGTCGGGTGGGCTGGCGGCACAAGCGCATCTTTTTGCTCGGGAGTGGTGCCCTCGTGAAAGGCAGGCGGCGGGTCGAGGCAGGTTCTGGCAAGACTGGAGGATGCATCGCGTCGATCTGTAGTTCATTGATCTTCAAGAGCAGGCTCGGCGGTGCCGAGGCTTGCCATAGTGGGGCAATGGGCGTGGATCGCTTCGGCAATCGCGGTCTTTCGCAGCGGCTTGGTCAGGTAGGCGTCGATCCCGGCAGCCAGAATGCCTTGCTCATCGCCGTCCATCGCATGGGCCGTCAGGGCCACAATAGGCACATGCCCGCCCTGGACTGTCTCTATCGCGCGTATTGCGCGCGCGGCGTCGCGACCGTCCATCTCGGGCATAGAGATATCCATGAAGATCAGGTCGGGTTGCAGCGAGCGGAACAGGTCCACCGCTTCGCGGCCATTGTTGGCGAAGGTCAGGTCGATCTTCATGTCCTTGACCATCTTGCGGAAGACGAGCTGGTTCGTCCGGTTGTCCTCGGCCGCCAGTACGCGCATCAGCCGGCCCGGGGCAGGTTCCGGCGGCGGCATAGGTGCAGGCTCGGGCGGGGCCGAAAGCGATTGCAGGCGGCGATAGAGCTCTGATCGCAGCAACGGCTTGGACAGGATCGCGGCGAGCAGGCCCGCCTCGGGCGCCTCGCGCGCGACTGCGGGGTTCGACGACAAAAGGACGATGGGCAGGGTCAGCCCGTTGGCTCTCACCCGCCTGGCGAGCATGAGGCCATCCATCTCGGGCATGTCATGGTCGGTCAGAAGCACGTCGAAAGCCTCGCCGGTGGCAAGGGTCGCCAACGCTTCAGCCCCTGAGCGGCACGAGGTGACCCCGATTCCATAGGCACCGAGTTGCCGTTCCAGAATGGTGCGGTTGATGAAGCGGTCGTCGACCACAAGCGCGCGGCGCAAATCGACGGGGATCAGCGCCTCGCCCGCATCCTCGGCCACTGGCAGCGACAGGCGGAAGCCGAAGCACGAGCCGCGCCCCGGCTCGCTGTCGACCCAGATCTCTCCGCCCATGCGGTCGATCAGGCGGCGCGTGATGGCAAGGCCTAGCCCGGTGCCCTCGAACTTGCGGTTCGCTTCCTCCTCGACCTGGTTGAACTCTCCGAAGATGTGACCGAGATGCTCGGCTGCGATGCCGATCCCGGTGTCTTCGACGGTGACGTGAAGTTGGCAACTGCCGGGCTCTGCCTCGATGCCGACGACGCGCACGAGGACGTGGCCCGTCTCGGTGAACTTGACCGCGTTGCCCATCAGGTTCGTCAGGACCTGCCGCAGCCGCCCGGGGTCGCCGACGAAGCGGGTCGGCAGGAACATGTCGAAGTCGATCATCAGATCGATGCCCTTGCCCTGCGCCTTGGGCTGAAGAAGCATCGTCACCTCGTGGATCGTGCGCTCGAGGTCGAAGGGCTCGGGGTGCAGCGTCAGCCGCTCGGCCTCGATCTTCGAATAGTCGAGAATGTCGTTGATGATCACCAGAAGCGCCTCGCCTGACGAGCGGATCGTCTCGGCGAACAGGCGCTGCTCTTCGGTCAGGCCCGTGTCGCACAGAAGTTCGGCCATGCCGACGACGCCGTTCATCGGGGTGCGGATCTCGTGGCTCATGTTGGCCAGGAAGGCCGACTTCGCGCGGTTCGCGGCTTCGGCGGCCAGTCGCGCGGCCTCGAGCGCGGCTTGCTGCTCCTTCGCCTCGGTAATGTCGATCCGCAGACCCACCCGTCCGCCGTCGGGTGTCGGATGGTCGTGTGCGCGCAGCCAGCGCCCGTCGCGCAACTGCTGTTCGTGAACGCCGTCGAGGGTGCGGTGATGGGCAAGCCGCTCGGCCAGCCATTCCTCTTCGCGACCGACCGCATCGGCGTGCTGTCCCCGCTCGAGCCCATAGCGCAGGATATCCTCGAAGCGGGCGCCGGGCAGCATCGCCGCCGCCGAGTCAGGATAGATGTCCTTGTAACGCTGGTTGCAGGTCAGCAACCTCTCGTCCCGGTCGAACAGCACGAAGCCATCGGGGATCGCCTCGATCGCCGCCCAGATCCGCATCTGCTCGGTGATGTCGAGCGCCAGCGTCACCATGTCCCCGTCGCGCGCCCGACGGTCCACGAGGCGCACCCACGAGCCGTTCCGCAGCTTGACCACGAGCGGCTCGATCGGATCGTTGTCCCAGCGGGCAAGCATCCGGTCGACCCACGCGTCCGCTGACTCGCCGCCCAGATCGACAAGCGTATTGGCGGTGATCCGCAGGATGGCCTCATAGCCGATGCCGGGCGCCACGCCCTGATCCTCGAACCAGGAAAGGTATGCCCTGTTGGCCGCGATCAGCGTCTGCTTCTGGTCGAACACGGCGAAGCCGTCATGGATCGTGTTGATGGAATCCCACAGGCGGCGTTCCGCCATCACCGCCATGGTGTGCGCCTGTTCGAGGTCGGTCAGGAACCGCGTGTTCTGGCCCTTCAGCGCCTCGGCCTCGGACAGGGCGCTACGCACCACCTGGCGCTGCTCGACAATCTCGTCCGACAGGGCGCGCGCGTGCAGCGCCAGCTTCTCGTTCGCGACAAAGAGCTCTCTTTGCTTGTGCTCGAGCAGCCGTTCGGCGGCGAGCCTTCCCCGCCGTTCCTTTGCAAGTCGTTCCGCGATATCCATCCCGCGCCCTGTCGCCCGGGGCGCATTCTGCATCCCGCTCTTGGCCGAACCTGCCGCAACATCCTGAACGCGGCATTAACGCCGGGAGAGATCGCAGGCGCGGACCTAAAGGGTGCGGGAGGCCTTTTGGCTTGATCGAGGGGGGCCTTGCCTGTAGGTGAGCAAAACAAGACGAAACCGGCGCGCATCGATTCGGGGTGCGCGCTGTTTTGTATTCGAGACATGGCGGCCCAGCCGCATGACATAAAGACGTGCCGGGGATGCCCCGGAGGACAGAGGTAACGGCAGCATGGCGAAGCGTTGGTATTCGGTGAGTGTTCTCTCGAACTTCGAGAAGAAGATTGCCGAGCAGATCAAGACAGCCGTCGCCGAGGCCGGTCTCGAGGAAGAGATCGACGAGGTCCTGGTGCCGACCGAAGAGGTGATCGAGGTGCGGCGGGGCAAGAAGGTGACGTCCGAGCGGCGCTTCATGCCCGGCTACGTCCTGGTGCGGATGGAGATGTCCAACCGGGGCTATCACCTGATCTCGTCGATCAATCGAGTGACCGGGTTCCTTGGGCCGCAGGGCAAGCCGATGCCGATGCGCGACGCCGAGGTGAATGCGATCCTGAACCGCGTCGAAGAGGGAGAGGTTGCGCCGCGCAATCTGATCCGCTTCGAGATCGGCGAGAAGGTCAAGGTCACGGACGGCCCGTTCGAGGGCTTCGACGGGATGGTCGAGGAAGTCGACGAGTCGCACAGCCGTCTGAAGGTTTCCGTCTCGATCTTCGGGCGTTCGACGCCCGTCGAGCTGGAGTTCACGCAGGTGTCCAAGGACAACTGACGTGTCGTGTGGGAGGCGAGCGCCCCGGACCTGATCCGGTGTGACGGACCGTACCACTTAACGGCCCCGATGCGGGGCGGTGAAGAAGGAGAGGCCGCATGGCCAAGAAGATCATCGGGCAGCTCAAGCTGCAAGTGAAGGCGGGCCAAGCCAACCCGTCCCCGCCCGTCGGACCGGCACTCGGTCAGCGCGGGCTGAACATCATGGCCTTCGTCAAGGAATTCAACGCGAAGTCCGCCGACCTCGAGCCGGGGTCGCCGACGCCGGTCGTAATCACCTATTACCAGGACAAGTCGTTCAGCCTCGAGCTGAAGACCTCGCCTGCGTCTTACTACCTCAAGAAGGCGGCCGGGCTGAAGCCCGTGGGCAAGCGCAACCGCCCGAAGGGTTCGGCGCGGCCGGGCCGTGACGTCGCGGGCACCGTGACCGTCGCCCAGATCCGCCAGATCGCCGAGGCGAAGATGGCCGACCTGAACGCCAATTCGGTCGAGGCGGCGATGCAGATCATCCTTGGCTCGGCCAAGTCCTGCGGTATCGAGGTGAAGGGCTGATCATGGCAAAGCTTGGAAAACGCGCCCGCGCCGCTCAGGAAGCCTTTGCGGGCAAGTCGAACCTTTCCGTTGAAGAGGCGGTGAAGCTGGTCAAGGCGAACGCCTCGGCCAAGTTCGACGAAACGCTGGAAGTCGCGATGAACCTTGGCGTCGATCCGCGTCACGCAGACCAGATGGTGCGTGGCGTGGTCACGCTGCCGAACGGCACCGGCAAGACGGTGCGCGTAGCGGTCTTCGCCCGCGGGGCCAAGGCCGACGAGGCCAAGGCCGCAGGCGCCGACATCGTCGGTGCCGAGGATCTGATGGAAACGATCCAGTCGGGCAAGATCGAGTTCGATCGCTGCATCGCGACGCCCGACATGATGCCGCTCGTCGGCCGTCTGGGCAAGATCCTCGGCCCGCGCAACCTGATGCCGAACCCCAAGGTCGGCACCGTGACGATGGACGTAAAGTCCGCTGTCGAAGCGGCGAAGGGCGGCGAGGTCCAGTTCAAGGTTGAGAAGGCGGGCGTCATCCATGCCGGGATCGGCAAGGTCTCGTTCGAAGACGGAAAGCTGGCCGAGAACCTGCGCGCCTTCGTCGATGCGGTTTCCCGTGCCAAGCCCGCCGGGGCGAAGGGCGCGTACCTGAAGAAGGTGTCGCTTTCGTCCACGATGGGCCCGGGCGTCAGCGTCGACCTCGCCTCGGCCGCCTCGAACTGAGGCAGCGCCAGTGACATCGGCAGGCGCGGGTCCCGGTGATCCGCGCCTGTTTTCGTCTGTGGGGCCGACAGGCCTTGCAGAGGAGGCGGGACTTTTTCAGGTGCGGCCGAACTTGTGCGCGTCGATCCTGCCGAGGGGCTTTTGCACTGTCGTCGACGATGCGATGATCGTCCCGCAGCCCACGGTTGGCGGGCCGACGGTCGTCGATCACGTCGGGGCGCCTGTCGTCGATGCTGCGCTTTTCCGCCATGAGCAGCACATCGCGCCTGTCTTTGTTGACCGGGCGCGGCTGAGGCCCAGGCAGCGTCTGTCAGGGTGCCATCTGTTCGCGGGTTTCTACTGGCCGCATTTCGGTCACTTCCTGATGGAATCGCTGTCCCGGCTCTGGGCCTTCGCCCCGCTGCGCGAGAGCGTGGACGGCATCGTGTTCCTGAAGCCTCGCGACGACACAAAGGAGGCCGCCGTCGGACAGGTCCAGCAGCAGGTCTTGCGGCTTCTCGGGATCGACGCGCCCGTTTCCTTTATCCAGGGGCCGACGGGTGTCGAGCGTCTGCTTGTGCCCCGGCATGGCTGCGGCCTTGGCGCGGGTGCGGCGGGCATCCCCGAATTCCGCGAGTTCGTGCAGCACCGGCTTCGCCGCCTGCCGCGCCGCGAAGGCGCGCCGCGCATCTACATTTCGCGAGCCGGATTCTCGCTGCGCCGGGGCGGTATCTTTGCCGAGGAAGTGCTCGAACCGTTTCTGCACGCTGCGGGCTATCAGTCCTTCTGTCCCGAGCGCGAGACGCTCGAGTCGCAGATCTCGACTTACCTTGGCGCAAGGCAGATCATTTCGACCGACAATTCGGCGCTGCACCTGTTCGGCTTTGTGGGCGATGCTTCGCAAGACGTCGCGATCGTCCTGCGACGCGAGGATGGTGCGCGGGACATGCAGGCGCAGATTGCGGGGTTCACCGGGCGCGCGCCGCTTGTGATCGACGCGATCCGGGGCTTTCACGTCAGGGACAACGCGCGGACGCCGCCATGGGGCGTGTTCGCAGAACTGGATTTCGGCCTTCTGAGCCAGCGTCTGTTTGATCACGGCTACCTGCCTGCCGGAGCGCAGCTCGCGAACCTGTCCGAGTGGCGGCGCGGCAAGACGATATACCGCTACCAGCGCCGTCTTTCGTGCAAGTTGCGCGAAGTCGGACGGCTAACTCCGCTCACATCCACGCAGCCCCTTGGAATGAAGCTGCGATCGGACTAGGGAAGAGACTTCGTTCCGAGGGTGATTCGTTGCCGTCGGGACGTTCTACGTCCGAGACGGCGGGTGGTCGGCTTCTGGCCTTCCTTAATAGCCTGCCTGAGATGTGGATCGAGACGGGTTTCAACGGGGCCTCAGGGCCTCGGGCGATCATGGCCTCGGGACAGCATCACGGACCCGAAACCTTCCCCACGGGGAGGGTCACATGAGCCGGGGGGAAACCCCCACACTTGGAGTGAAACTGTGGACAGAGCCCAGAAAGAGAAAGTGGTCGACGAACTCGGCCAGATCTTCGAAAGCTCTGGCGTCGTCGTGGTTGCCCACTACGAAGGCATGACAGTTGCCCAGATGCAGGACCTGCGCGCAGAGATGCGTACCGTTGGCGGGTCCGTGCGCGTTGCCAAGAACAAGCTCGCCAAGATCGCCCTCGAAGGAAAGCCCGGCGCAAGCATGGGTGATCTGCTCAAGGGGATGACCGTATTCGCCTATTCCGAAGACCCCGTCGCTGCGGCGAAGGTCACGGATGCCTATGCCAAGAAAAACGACAAGTTCGTAATTCTCGGCGGGGCTATGGGCAATGCGGCTCTCGACCCGGCCGGTGTGAAGGCTGTGGCGTCGATGCCGTCGCGTGAGGAGCTGCTCGCTCAGATCGTGTCGATGATCGGCTCCCCGGCATCTGCGCTTGCCGGAGCGATTGGTGCGCCTGCGTCGAACATCGCGAGCATCCTGAGCACGATCGAAGAGCGGCACGCCGCCTGACATGTCATCGCCTTCGCCGGGTTGCACCCCGCCGCGTCGGACCCCATCTTGCAAAGAACGGAATGAAAAATGGCTGATCTGAACAAACTCGCCGAAGACATCGTGGGCCTGACCCTTCTTCAGGCGCAGGAACTGAAAACCATCCTCAAGGACAAGTACGGCATCGAGCCGGCCGCCGGTGGCGCCGTCATGATGGCCGCAGGCCCGGCTGCCGCCGCGGCCCCTGCCGAGGAAGAGAAGACCGAGTTCGACGTCGTGCTGACCGAAGCCGGCCCGAAC
>JANPJD010000042.1:0-4208 GCA_031425325.1 Rhodobacterales bacterium
GCGCCCGGCGGCAGCATGGCCCGGCTGTCCACCGCGATCCGCACGGGCTGGCGCACCGCGCCGAAGCCGCGCACGGTCAGTTCCGGATCATCCGCCCGCAGCGTGCCTGCCCCGACCATCACCGCGTCATGGCTAAGCCGCAACGCGTGGACGGCGTGCCGGGCCGCAGGTCCGGTGATCCAGCGGCTTTCGCCCGACGCCGTGGCGATCCGACCATCGAGCGTCGTCGCAAGTTTCAGCGTCACGCGCGGCCTGCCGGTCCGAAGGCGATGCAGAAACCCGGCATGAGCCGCCTCTGCCGCCGCCGCCTCGACGCCCGTCGCAACCTCGATCCCAGCGGCGCGCAGCATCGCGTGACCGCGCCCCGCGACGCGCGGATCGGGGTCTTCCAGCGCCGTCACCACCCGCACCACGCCAGCGGCGATCAGCGCCTCGGCGCAAGGCGGCGTGCCTCCGTGATGGGCGCAAGGTTCGAGCGTGACATAGGCGGTTGCGCCCCGCGCGGCCTCCCCAGCCTGGGCCAGCGCCACCGTCTCGGCATGCGGTCGGCCCCCGGCCTGCGTCCAGCCCCGGCCGACCACGCGCCCGTCGCGCAGGATAACGCAGCCAACCGCCGGGTTCGGCCAGCACCGCCCCAACTCCCGCGCGCCAAGCCCGAGGGCGTGGCGCATGTGGTGGGCGTCGTCCTCTGACGTCACTCGTCCGGTGCGCCTTGCGGACGCAGCTCGGAGACGAACTTGTCGAAGTCGTCAGCGGCCTGGAAGTTCTTGTAGACGCTGGCGAAGCGCACGTAAGACACGGTGTCGATCCGGGCCAGTGTCTCCATCACGATCTCGCCGATGGCCTTCGAGGGGATGTCCGTCTCGCCCGTGCTTTCCAGCCGCCGCACGATCCCGGAAATCATCTGGTCGATCCGCTCGGGCTCGATCGGGCGCTTCTGCATGGCGATGCGGATCGAGCGTTCCAGCTTGCCCCGGTCGAAGTCCTCGCGCTTGCCCGAGGACTTGATGACCACGAGGTCGCGCAGCTGCACCCGCTCGTATGTGGTGAAGCGCCCCGCGCAGGACGGGCAGTAGCGCCGCCTGCGGATCGAGACATGATCCTCGGCAGGGCGCGAGTCCTTCACCTGCGTGTCGATATTTCCGCAAAACGGGCAGCGCATCGCCCCTCCCTGGATGGAGACGTGAAGTTATCCACAGGGACTATAGGCGAGGCGCAAGCCTTTGGGTAGGGGGCACGCGCACCCCAAGATGTTGCGTCAGAACCGACCGATACGGGGAATGACGCGCGTGCAAAGACCCCTCGCATGGCCGACCGAAATGCTGTTGGCCTGCGCGTTTCGCCCGAAGGTGCTAAGCCCGGTGCGCGACGCGGCCCCGGTGGGATCGGTCGAGAAGCTGATGCCCTGTCCGCTACGGCGCGGCGGCTCGGACAGGCGGTAAAGGCGCGTGCCGTTCGGCTGACGCTGGGCGATGCCCGCGAACTCGCCCGCCGCGCACCAGTAGTCGGCATCGCCGTAAGCGCTGCGGAAGATCACCCGGATCTCGCCGCCGGGCTCGCCCACCACCCGCAGCCCGTTCGAGGCCAGGAAACTGCCCTGCTGCGACTGCGCGGGCACCGCCGCCGCGAGGCTGCCCACAAGGGCAAGTGTCAAAAGCCGCTTCATCCTCACCTCCATCTTCGTGACCGTCCTAGCTCCGGTTCGGCGTCCGTTTGGTGCAGGATCCGAGCGCCGTCCCCGCCGCGATGCCGCCCGGCGTCGAGGCCGCGCTGAACAGGCTCAGGCCCGTCGACGACGCAGCCCCCGCCGCGTCGAGCGAAAAGCGGATGCCTGCGCCCGATTTGCGCGGCGGCTCGGACAGCCGGTAGATAATGGTCGACCGCGGTTGCCCCAGTGCCACGGTGACATATTGGCCCGCAGCGCACCAGTAGTCCGGTTCGCCATAGCCGTTGCGGTAGACGACCTCGAAGTTCCGGGCCGTCTCTGGCTGGACCTTCATGCGATTCGAGGCCGGAAACTGCTCGCCCGTCTGGGCAAGGGCAGAGAAAGAGGTGGCGACCAGAAGGACGCCTGCGAGACACATTCGGCCGATCATCACGAACACCTTTCCGACAGGTTGTGCCCGGAACATTAGCCGATCCGCAGCCGCCGTCGCGGGCCATGTCGTTCACGCTTTCGCGCGCCGGGCGTGAGGCGGTTGACGCGGGGTGCCGCCCTTGGCTTGCTGCGCTCCAAAGCTCGCAGGAGGACCGCCATGACCCGCATGACCGCGAAGGACTTTTCCCCAGCCCTTCTAGAGCTTTACGATTTCTACGCGCATGGCCGGATTACCAAGCGAGAGTTTCTGGACCGCGCCGCGCGCTTCACGGTTGGCGGCATGACGGCACTGGCGCTTCTGGACATGATGACGCCGAACTACGCGTTGGCCCAGCAGGTTCCCGAGGCCGACCCCGAGATTGTGCCAGAGCGCATCACCTATCCGTCGCCCGACGGTCATGGGGAAGTGAACGGCTATCTTGTGCGTCCGGCGGGTGCGACAGGCCCAGTGCCGGCCGTCGTGGTCGTGCACGAGAACCGGGGCCTCAACCCCTAGATCGAGGATGTGGCGCGGCGCGTGGCGAAGGCCGGGTTCGTGGCTCTTGCCCCCGACGGGTTGACCAGCGTCGGCGGGTATCCGGGCGACGACGACCGCGGACGCGAGTTGCAGGCGACGGTCGATCCCGAAAAGCTGATGAACGACTTCTTTGCGGCCATCACCTTCATGACCACGCACGAGGCCTCGACGGGCCGGGTCGGAATCGTCGGTTTTTGCTATGGCGGCGGCGTGTCCAATGCGGCGGCGGTGGCGTTTCCCGACCTCGGTGCGGCGGTGCCGTTCTATGGTCGGCAGGCCGACACCGCCGACGTGCCGAAGATCCGGGCGCCGTTGCTGCTGCACTATGCCGAACTCGACACGCGCATCAACGAGGGGTGGCCCGCCTATGAAGCGGCGCTCAAGGCGGCGGGCACGCCCTACGAGGCGCACATCTATCCGGGCGTGAATCACGGCTTTCACAACGACACGACCCCGCGCTACGACGCGGCGGCGGCGACGCTGGCCTGGGATCGCACCATCGCGCATTTCCGCACGCATCTGGCGGGCTGAGGGGCCGCGCTTGCAGACAGTCGGATTCATCCGCCTGACGGCCTTCGATTTCGTCACAGGCGTGTTACACTGATATGAATGCACGCGCGACTCGCCCTTCTGCTTTGCCTTCCGCTGCCCGCAGGGGCAACGACGCCGATTGCCGAGTTCCTGTGCGCGCCCCGGGCGGACCTGGTCGAGCGTCTGACGCGCAGCCATCAGGCCCAGCTTGTCGGTAGCGGCATCCGCGATGTCGATTCGGTGATGGAGGTCTGGGCCGACCCTGACGGAGACTGGATGCTGGTGCAGAGCCATGCCGACGGCTCCGCTTGCCTCGTTGCGATGGGCGAGGCCTGGGACATGCCGGTCAGCACGAAGGGTTGATATTCTCGGCTGACCTATGCGCCGGGCGCATAACGGATTGCGCGGAACCGGCCTCCTTCTCGGCAGAAGGGACCCCATCTTCATGTCACGGCGGCACAAGGCCGACCGGCTTCTGACAGGACTAAAAATGACAACCTCGACCCAACGCACGACCTCCCTCTTTGTGGGTGACGGAGTGCTGGCGCACCTGAGCGCTTTGCGCGACACCGCTGCCCGCCATTTTCGGAAGAACCGCGCCTACCGCGCGACCTATGCCCAGCTTGACGCCATGTCGGACCGCGACCTCGCCGACATTGGCATCACCCGCTTTATGATCGCCGATGTCGCGCATGACGCGGCCGCCCGCGCTTGACGCACTGACCCCGGCTTCAAAGAGCCACCCGGCATGACAGAAAGGGCGCCCCTCACGGGCGCCCTTTCGCATGTCCGAGCGAGTGCGAAGTCTTACTGGTCGAGGAAACTCCGCAGCTTGCGCGACCGGCTCGGGTGCTTCAGCTTCCGCAGAGCCTTCGCCTCGATCTGGCGGATGCGTTCGCGCGTCACGCTGAACTGCTGGCCCACTTCTTCCAACGTGTGGTCGGTGTTCATCCCGATGCCGAAGCGCATCCGCAGTACGCGCTCCTCGCGCGGGGTCAGGCTGGCCAACACGCGCGTTGTGGTCTCCTTCAGGTTTTCCTGAATGGCGCTGTCTAGGGGCAG